>CAZUBV010000107.1:0-4961 GCA_964618875.1 uncultured Flavobacteriaceae bacterium | reverse complement strand
AGCCCGCCACCGAAATTCTGCAATCGATCAAAAAAGGCGAGGCCTAAATGAAACTTCTAATCACCGGTGGGGCAGGCTTTATTGGGGCGCATGTGCTGCACCGCTTTTGCGCTGCGTACCCTGAGTACGAGATCTTCTGCCTAGACAGCCTCTCCTACGCCGCCCAGTACGAAAACATTACCTCACTTGAGTCGCGTGTCAACTACCGCTTTTTAAAGGCCGATATCAACGATGCCGAGCAGATTAATGAGCTTTTTGCCACGCACGGCTTTACCCACGTGCTGCACCTAGCGGCCGAGTCGCATGTAGACAATTCGATTAGCGATCCTTTACTTTTTGCCAAGACCAATGTGCTGGGTACGCTCAATTTATTGGAGGCCGCCCGCAAGCAGTGGACGGGAGGCGCTGATCACCTGTTTTATCACATCTCAACCGATGAGGTGTTTGGAGCTTTGGGACAGACGGGTAGTTTTTCCGAAGACACGGCTTACGATCCGCGTTCGCCCTATTCAGCCTCAAAGGCCAGCTCAGATCATTTTGTGAGGGCCTACCATCACACCTACGGTCTGCCGGTGGTGATCTCCAACTGCTCGAACAACTACGGTCCCTATCAGCACGACGAGAAACTCATACCCACTGTTATACGCTCAATAGTAAAAGGCCTTTCCATCCCGATCTACGGAGACGGCTCTAACGTGCGCGACTGGCTCTATGTGGGGGATCACGCCGCGGCGATTGATCGCATTTTTCACAGCGGACAACTAGGAGAGACCTACTGCATTGGCGGAGATGCTGAACGGTCTAACTTGGAGCTTGTGCGCACGCTCATTGAATTCACCGATGAGGTGCTTGGCAACGAAAAGGGGTATAGCGATCCGTTAATCTCATTTGTAACCGATCGCAAAGGGCATGACTTCAGGTACGCCATTGATCATTCTTATTTAACTAAGACTCTAGGATGGACTCCTTCGCCTGACCTGAAAGAAGGTCTTAGACAAACCGTATCCTGGTACTGCGCCAAGTACCGTTAATGCACCAAATTTGGGTAATTTAGCGACTATGAAAGGAATCATCCTAGCTGGAGGAAAAGGAACACGACTGTACCCGATTACGATGGGCATTTCAAAGCAGTTGCTTCCGGTTCATGATGTCCCCATGATCTACTATCCGCTCTCGGTGCTATTGCGCGCAGGTATCGCCGATATCGCTATTATTTCTACCCCTGATGATTTACCAGGCTTTGAAAAGCTCTTAAAAGACGGGAGTGACCTAGGTGCCCGATTTACCTATATCGTACAACCCCGCCCTGAAGGGATCGCGCAGGCCTTTGTGCTTGCCGAAGACTTTGTCGGCGAGGATGCGTGTACTTTGATTCTTGGGGATAATATTTTCTACGGCAGTGATCTGCCTACGCTATTAAAATCAGCCATCGAGCGCTCAACGACTACTGCGACTTTGTTTGCCTATCAGGTGAAAGATCCGCAGCGCTATGGTGTGATTGAAAAGGAGGAGAGCGGCCGGATACTATCTATCGAAGAGAAACCTTCGCAACCTAAATCGAATTTAGCGGTTACAGGACTTTATGTGTATCCTAACTCGGTGGTGGATATAGCCAAAAACATGAAACCGTCGGCTCGTGGAGAATTGGAGATCACCGATGTGAATGCACATTACCTAATCTCGAGTGAACTACATTGCGAAATTTTGGGCCGAGGCTATGCCTGGTTCGATACAGGTACCGTTCAGTCGCTTTATCAGGCAACGGACTATGTCAGGGCGCTCGAAGACCGTCAAGGGTTTAAGATCGGATGCATTGAAGAAGCTGCTTACGAGGCAGGTCTTCTGGATAAAGAAAGGATATTAAAACGTGCTGAACTTTTTCAGGCGAACGACTACGGTGCCTATTTAAAATCTCTGATGCAATGAAACAAATTGCCACGCCTTTCGAGGGACTCTTTCTTTTTGAACCTACCGTAAATGCTGATGCCCGTGGCTATTTTATAGAGAGCTTTCGTGCTAGCTTCTTTGAAGATCTAGGATTGAAGTTTATTCAAGACAATGAGGCGCGTTCTACTTACGGGGTGATCCGTGGGTTGCATTACCAGGAGCCTCCGTACGCGCAGACCAAGCTATTGCGCGTTTTAGAAGGACGGATATTGGATGTGGCCATTGATTTGCGTACCTCCTCTAATACTTTTGGTCATGCCTATGCGGTAGAGCTATCCGCAGATAATAAATTTCAACTGCTCGTTCCGAAGGGCTTTGCTCATGGCTACGCAGTGCTGAGTGATACCGCTACAGTTTTCTATAAGGTAGACGATTACTACAATGCATCCGCCGATAGAGGGGTGCATTATGATGATTTTGAGGTCGATTGGCAGATTCCGATGGGTGATCGCATTCTTTCTGAGAAAGACTTGCATCAGCCGCGTTTTGCAGAACTAAACTCTCCCTTTTAATGCGTATTGCAGTCATCGGCAAATCGGGGCAACTCGCCCAATCGCTTCAATATGTGACTGCAGAGCGTTCATCCGGTCTAATATTTATCGGTAAATCTGAAATCGATATAGCCGATAAAGTCAGTATTGGGATCCATTTGGGAAAGATTCAACCTGGAGTGCTCATCAATTGCGCTGCTTATACCGCGGTTGATAATGCCGAAGACGATCCAGAAGGTGCAGAACTTCTCAATATCACAGCGGTTGAAAACTTGGTTGAGGTGTGTGCTGAGCTCAACATTTTTCTAATTCATATTTCAACAGATTATGTTTTTGATGGTACCTCTAATAGGCCGTATTTGGAATCAGCTATTACCAATCCGCAATCGGTATATGGTAAAACTAAATTGCAAGGCGAACAGGTTTTATTGAATTCTAGACTGAAAGGGGTAGTAATCCGAACCTCCTGGCTTTATTCTCCATTTGGAAAGAACTTTTACAAGACTATTCGTCAGCGGTTGGAGGCTGGAGCTCCGCTTCAGGTGGTAAACGATCAAATCGGGGTTCCGACTTCAGCGCTAGATTTGGCGAGAGTGATTATCAAAATTGCCGAAAGACATCTGGAGATTACCCATCCAGAGCTTTTTCATGTAAGTAACTTTGGACCTGCTACTTGGTATGAATTTGCAATCGCTATAAGGGATTTTTTAAATTCAACAACCCCTATCAATCCAGTTAGTTCTGAATATTTTGTTTCTAAAGCTACAAGACCTGCTTATTCGGTACTTTCTACCAAAAAAGTAGAACGCAAATTTGGAATTCAATTACGTTATTGGGAAGAGGCCCTTGAGGAGGTTACATTGCTGTCTTAAAATAGCTTTCCAGAGCTTTTTTTAGGGTAGAGGGATAGTATTCTTCAAGTTCAAATATAACCGTCCCAGGAGCATAAATTATTCTTCCAATATCTACGCCCCCGGTGTAATTATAGTCTAAAGCAAATTTTTCATCTGTTTTAGCCCTTAAGTAACTTGGTTTTAAATGTTTTTTTGTTCCAATAGGGGCAGTGAATTGAAAACCAAAGTTCTTATCGTATAGAGTTCCGAAGGATCCCACAATTTGACGATCAACTTCACGCATAAAAAAACCAATATAAACTTCATTAAACTGACGTTGCATAAGGACTGTATATCCGGAATCTTCGAAAATATACCTACCATAATGAACACTTAAATCTGTGGTCCATGGAGCGTAACGATAGGTCGCTTTTACTCCGTAGCTAAAATGATTTTTGTCAATTGCTTTTCTTCTAGGAGGAGCATCCAAGAATCTGTTTTCCGTTAAGGACAGATTTAAATCCAAACGAAGTTTATCCTCTATAAAAAATTTAGTGGCATGACCCTCAATACCAAACTGGGTGTGCTCGAAAAAACCGGCACTTAATCTGGTAAATACATTACCTGGAAGACGACCATTATGAGAGGCAAAAGCATAGCGCCATCTCGACGTTTCCCAGAAATATAGATCATCATATAGCACGACGCCGTAGGTAGCATTGATCTGTGTTCCTTTGGCTAGAGTAGTTTGAATGCTAGGAAGCAGGGTGGGGGTCCAACGAATTGGGTTATCAAAATTTCCCAATAAATAGTCTGTACGAGCAGCAACGGCTAGATCTGTTTTTAGATAGGAACTCTGTGTTTTTTTCTGTTTATTTTTTTTGCGATTTGTAAACCCGAAATGAGATTGAGAATTAAACACCTTAGCCGATATACTGCCTGAAATAAGCTCCTTAACTAAACTCTTTTTGGTTTTAATTTCCGTTATGGGGAGGCCCTTATTGTAAATAATTAGAGTAATTTGTTCGGCCATGCATTCTGATTCAGAAATTGACTCAAGAACCCGCCGCAGCGCTAACCCTTCAAAACGGTACCTTCTATTTTCATAATGTAATTCTAGCCCTTCTTCGATTTCAACTAATAAAAGGTTTTCAAACCCTTCGGATTGTAATTCAGAAAGTAGATTGCATTGGGATGAAGCAGCAGAACAGAAAAAGCTAAATAGGACGAAAACAATATTTTTCATTTTAGAACATATTTAGACGGTACGCAAGGACCCAACCTATTTTTTGATACATAGGATAGTAGCTCACCATTGTATGAATTCGATTAAATAATAGTTTTTGAACACCCAGGTTTACATGTGTGGCGTCATAATCCACTAAAACCTGTGCATTGAAAAAATTAGGTGGAGATATTTGTAATCCTCCAAAAAAGCCGTCAAACTCCTTCACCTCCAAGTCTCCTAGTCCCCCGCCATAACCAATTGATGCGTCTACTTTTATCTCCTTTAAATAAAATTGCTTGGATGCTACCACATAGGTACTGGAAAAATTTGAGCATCCTTTACAGCTGGCATCAAATGCCGCCGTAACATCTTGCAATCCTATAACGATTGCAGGTCGTTTTTCAGATTCATTTAGTACTTTGAATCGCACTGTAAACATCCTATCTGGGAAATATTTTGTAA
>CAZUBV010000106.1:0-4985 GCA_964618875.1 uncultured Flavobacteriaceae bacterium | reverse complement strand
GGCTTACAAGTCCTTTGTGTGAACACACACAATCACACTTAGGTTTATTGATTCTCTAATGTAAGCCAGATTTGCTTGAATTGGATAGTCTTTTATCAGAAGAAGTGTAAATAGTCTTAAACGAGACAGATAAAAAAGGCCCCTCCTGAGAGGGGCCCGGCAAAGCACAATGGCCTCTAGCTTTCGCTTATTGGTTACTTCAAATATGAGGTATTCTAGTGTTCAAAATAAGATTTCAGGGAAGTAAAAAGATGATATAAACAATTGATTACGAATAGATTAACAGAATTTTGTGTTCAAAAATCAATCCTGAACGAAATTTCTGTTACTCTTTTTTAGTGCTTTCATAGCGCAACGTTCTACCCGAGAGTTCATTCTTTAAAGTCCTGTAATAACGGGCACCGGTGATTTGATCGCTAAAGGTGAGGGGCTTCTTAAATTTGATCTGATCCGCGATCGAAACGATCCTTTGGTACTGCTCTGTGACGGAGGGGTCTGTACCTTTAGAAACGCGTATTTTTCTCTGGAGCGATTCGTTGGTATCGATCTGAATAAAAAAGCGCATGAATTGAATGAGTTGCATAGCTTGGTGTTCATTGGTACATCCAATGTAGACCGGATTTTGCCATCTTTCCGCGTTTGAACGGCTAAGGATGTTCAGTTTTAGAAAGCGCAGTATACACCTCGCTTGATGCCATGTCTTGAACAATTTTGAGCTAAAAATTGAACACCGAAATTTCGACGGGTTAAGAATTATTCCTTTGCCAAGGTTTCCCAACAACTTCTTTGTAGGCAGAATAAAAACTTGTACGGCTGGAATAGCCGATGGTTTCCGCTAACGAGTCCACCGTATATTTTTCTAAGAAACCCTCTTCTATCAGTCGCTTTGCGTATGTGATGCGGTATTTCTTTTTTAAATCTGAAAAGGACATGTTTTCGTCGCTGAGGTAATTTCTCCAACGCATGGCTTCAATGTTGCTGATGTGCGCGACACGGTCGACATTAATTTTCGGTTGCGCAAAGAGTTGTTGCGCGCTTTCTTCATCTGCTAAAAAGGTGATGATATCGTCGTAGGAAAGCGGTTCAACATGTAGTTTTTGTTTTCTTTCGTATTGGATTTTAGGCGAATCATTCAATAGGTAGCGAATGAATAGAATAATGAGAAGTATTTCTATCGCTGCAACAAAGAGACCGATGTTCCATTCTGTTGTTCCCGGGTAACTGTACACCCATGTGAATAGGCAAGTGGTTAGGAAAAGGGGAAGGGTAATGAATAATTGGCTTTTATCTCGAGTTTTGTAAAGGGCGGACGCGGCGTATGCGCCGAAATGAACAGGGAGCAGAAGAATAGCGAGTAGTTGATCGCCTAGGAGACTCCAAGAAACAGAAGATATTCGGCCCGATTCGCTAAATAACAGCACAAAATCTTCTTGGGTTAATGGATATTTTATCGAAGCAATCATTCCACTTGTAAAAATAAAAACGGCCGGGCTTAAATGCATAATGGCTGTTGCTACATTCTTTGCTTTGTAACCTAGTAAGGAATAATAAAAGGCTGGACCTAATAACGCACAGAATCCAAAAAACAGCGGATACATAAACGCGAGTAGCTGCGTGTTTTGGTTTAAATAGCCATTTAGCAACCAGGTTAAAGCGACTAAACCCAGGGCCACAGTGCCCCAAGAATAACGCTCGAAAACCTCCGATCGACGCGCTGCGGTGGTAATGATGAACAAGGCGAAAGGCACAAACGCAGCTCCTACTAGACGCAGAAACGAATATTCGAGTAATTCCATGGTTTGTTTGGTTGGTTTAGGCAAGATAGGAAAAAGGTCGCTGCTATCTAATAGTTTTATTAGTTGTAGCCGTAACCATAACCATAACCATAGCCGTAACCATAGCCATAACGGGATTGTTGAGGGACAGCATTGAAGACAATACTGACGTTCAGAATAACCTTCCGGTCTCTAAGGTCATTTATGTAAGACAAGGCGTTCTTATCAGTAACATTATGTCGTACCACATAAATAAGATGATCAAAGTGTTGATTAATGTTGATGGTATCCGCAACTAACCCTAGTGGCGGAGTATCGATTATTATTCGATCATAGGAGCCCCTTAGGGCGCTTAGCAATTGTCCAAACCTAACAGAACTGAGTAGCTCAAATGGGTTTGGCGGAATCTGTCCGGCACTAATAAAGTCAAGGTTCTCGTAGTCCGTGGGTTGGATTACTTCCAGAGGTTCGTAAACCCCTGCCAAATAGCTTGATAGACCTTTTTCGTTACTGCAGTTGAGATCTTCGTATATTTTTGGCTTTCTCAAATCCGCCCCAATCAAAACAGTTTTTTCTCCGCCTAAGGCAAGGATGGATGCGAGATTTATACTGATAAAGGTTTTTCCTTCAGATGGAACCGTAGATGAAACCCCAATCACTCGTCCTCCCTCTCCCTTTTGTGCAACAAAATCTAAAGTAGTTCGCAGTGCCCTGAACGCTTCGGTAACGGGCGAATGTGCATCGTTAAGGCAAACCATATTCCCATTGTACTTAGAAATGGGAATGCCCCCGATAATCGGCAGGTCCGTTACAGCGGCTAAATCTTCACGGGACTTAATTTTAGTGGTAATGAAGTGAAGAAGGAATACTAAAGCGAAAGGAATGATTAAGCCAACCAAACCACCAACCGCATAGTTTCTACGTCGGTTAGGTCCTACAGGTTTTTGACCAATATCCATGGCAGGATCTATAATTTTCGTGTCTGAAATGTTAGAGGCTTTTGCAATTTGTGCTTCAGACCTTTTTTGTAATAAAAGTGAGTATTGATTCTCAGTGATTGTGTATTTGCGGGTTAACCCGATCATCTCCTGTTCCATCGCAGGTAAGGCCTGAATATCCTGCTGTAGGGTACCTAATCTATTTTGAGCATTTGCAAGTAAAAAGTCGACTTTAGCTAATGCATTAACGATGGCATTTGCAAGCGAAGTTTCGGTGTAGTTAATTTCTTGCTTTAGACCTTTTTGAGCGGGGTTAGAAGCCTCTAGATTGAGTCCCATACTGGCAAGCAGCGATTTCTGTTGAAAGAGTTTTTGAACCAATTGGACCACTAAAGGATCTTGAATTCCTTGTATGGAAGGAAGTGAAATGTCATCCTGAATGGACGAAGAGATGGTAAAGCGTTGAAGATATTTTAGCGTAGCATGTTCTAGGGTTAAATCATCAAATTGTTGCTCGGCGGAGTTGAGTTGAGTTAAGAAATCTTGTGTTTCACTGTCCAGATTGATAATTAAATTAGAACTTCTAAAAGACTCTAAAGAGGATTCATTAGTCGAAAGCTCGCTGCGAAGCCCATTAAGCTCATTTTCTATAAAGACTAATGTATTTGATGCAATTGTATTTTTTTGATCTAATTCATGGGATTGAAGAACTTCTACTGAAGTGTTGATATAGTTGCTCATTTGATGTGGGCTAAACCCTAACATTGAAAGTTCAAGAAGGCCACTTTTAGTACTTCCCGTAGTCACAGTTTTAAGCGTACTGATACCCCAATTCCCAATCTGTTGAAAAGTCTGAAACTTGAAATAGGCATTTTTTCCTGCGGAAGTAGCAGTCTTCAATATTTTAAACCTGTAATAAGGCGATTCAATCCAGCTGTCATATTTGTATGAATTTGTTGGAGCTATCCATTCGCTGGCGAGTGCTTTTTTTGTTTGGTCTGCTAATGAATAGGCGGAAAGTTCATCTCCATTTTTTTTGAGCTTCAGCTGAAATTCATCTTCATAAAGGGTTAGAATAAAATTATACCCTAAAAGTTGTTGATGATTCGTGTCTAAAACGAGTCTGTAATCCTTTGCGCAATAGTTTTCTTTTGTGCCTAGACTGCTTATTTCGAAATATTTAGTGAACCATTGAAGTTTTTCGGCCACCTTCATGTTGTGTGAATAGGAGTTTAGTATAGCGATTCTAGAGTCTACTATGTTTGATGCGCCAAAACCAAAGGATAAACTCCCCTCGGTGGATAAAAAATCATTCTCAGTTTCTTCAATATTTAAAAGGGCCGCTACTGAATAGGTATTCTGGAGTCGGTGGTTAATCACATAGGCTAAAAACAACCCGAAACAAATAGTTAGTATAGGGAGGTACCAAAGTTTCTGATACCGGCTAAGTAACGCGATAAGATCTTTAATCTGTAAGGAATCCTTTTCGTCCTTTGTAAAGGAGTTATCGTTTGAATGTCTGTTGTTTGATTGAAGTTCTAGGAGTATTTCTTCTAGAATTTTGTTGGACGCTCTGTTTTCACTAGTGTCTTTCAATGGGCGTGTTTTAGATGAATCTGCATAGGAGTGAACGTTCTGATGCCTTGAGTTTAAAGACTCCTTTACTCATTAATTTTTTGATTCATATTGGAATGGAAACGCAACGTCTTACCGTCTAATTCATTTTTTAAACTTCGAAAGTAGACTGCTGCAAATTTTGCCTCCCCGAATGAAAGACCTCTTTTGTATTTTATTCTGTCGGCGATTTGAATGATCTGCTGGTATTTACTCTCGATCTCTTCCGTG
Organism: uncultured Flavobacteriaceae bacterium; assembly: GCA_964618875.1. Classification (GTDB taxonomy): domain Bacteria; phylum Bacteroidota; class Bacteroidia; order Flavobacteriales; family Flavobacteriaceae; genus UBA3478. The sequence goes on along the minus strand of CAZUBV010000106.1, from coordinate 427 downwards.
ACGCTATTATTATTGCGGCCACTGACGACGGCACGTTGAAGGGAAACTCTTCGGTCTTTTTGGTAAAAGTGTCTCAAAAAATAAACGATAATCATAAGTTGTATTCTTGGATGAGTAGGTAGATTTGCAACACTTAAATGTATGGGGTACTGCCGTTCATAAAAGAGCATTGAACACGCTAGGCGGTGCAGTTAATGCCCTAATTACATGAATGATAGGATTCGTTCAATGGTCATTTTAACTTTTGAACGGATGGAAGAGCAACAAATCTCTCGGCTCTCGCCATCAGATCAATGGAAGTAGTGCTATGGGCTTTACGATGCCCACTTTTTTACCGCGAACTTCTTGAATTGTATCAAAATGAATCAACAGCACTTTTTGGACATCCGATTGAACATATAGGGAACGTATACTGCATGAATAGGGC
>CAZUBV010000105.1:0-5034 GCA_964618875.1 uncultured Flavobacteriaceae bacterium | reverse complement strand
TAAGGCGCTTAGCCGAATGAATAAAGCATTTGCGGAGCATTTACCCAAAAAATTATATTGGGCATGGGTTTCTGGTTCACTTCCGGCAGAGCACTTTCGACTAGAACATTGGCTCATTCGAAAAGCTGATAGCAACAAATCTTTTGCTTACCAAAAACCTATTGAGGGAGCAAAAAAGGCAGTCTTGAATGCTCGAATCCTTCAACGTTCCGATAATTACCATCTCATAGAAATTGATCTCGAAACTGGGAGACACCATCAGATTAGGGCGCAGTTAGCCGCTATTGGTGCACATATTAAAGGAGACTTAAAATACGGCGCAAAACGCAGTAACCCCGATGCCGGCATCGACTTGCTAGCAAAAAGTATTGAATTCGAACACCCGGTAAGCAAGCAAAAAATTAAAATAGTGGCTCCTACACCTACTTCAGGTATTTGGAAACACACGAACTTGTAACTAAGGTCTTATATTTACGCCTTTAAAATAAGCCACAAACAATGCATATTTCACACCGCTGGTTGACCGACTATTTAGATATTTCACTTTCAAACGAGCAGACTGCAGAAATGCTTACCAATCTCGGCCTTGAGGTCGAGGGTATTTTACCATACGAATCGATTAAAGGAGGGCTAAATGGGCTTGTAGTTGGACACGTGCTCAGTTGCGAGAAACATCCAAATGCTGATCGATTAAAAGTAACTACGGTAGATATAGGCACTAAAGTTGTTCAGATTGTGTGTGGCGCTTCAAACGTAGCAAAAGGACAAAAAGTTCCTGTAGCTACCGAAGGAACCACCCTCTACCCCTCTCAGGGAGACCCCTTTGTGATTAAAAAAAGTAAGATCCGAGGTGAGGAAAGTAATGGAATGATTTGTGCAGAAGATGAAATTGGGATAGGAAACTCACATGAAGGTATACTCGTGCTTGATGGTAATTTAACCCCTGGGACACCCTTAAACGAAGTTTTAGAAACCTACACTGATACGATTTACGAAATTGGGCTTACCCCCAATCGTTCTGATGCGATGAGTCATTACGGTGTTGCTCGTGATCTTCGAGCTGGGCTTGCACTTAGCTCAATTCAGCCCCCTCTTAATTCTGTACCGACATCTTCCTTCTCTACGGAAAATCATAGTACTGCTTTAGAAATTCAAGTAGATGATTCACTGGCAGCTCCGCGATACCTCGGGCTAGTTATCCGAAATCTAGAAGTTACAGATTCTCCCTCATGGCTTAAAAATAGACTTGAAAGCATTGGAGTAAAGTCTATTAACAACGTAGTAGATATTACGAATTTTGTGCTACATGGCTTAGGACAGCCGCTACATGCGTTTGATTACGATAAAATCCGTGGTCAAAAGGTAATTGTTCGAAAAGCAAAGTTAGGTGAGCGCCTGTTATGTCTTGATCAAATAGATCGTAAACTTGACCCAGAAGACCTAGTCATTTGCGACACTGAGGGCCCTATGTGTATTGCTGGTGTTTTTGGAGGTGCACAGTCTGGTGTTACTTCCACAACCACCTCCATATTTTTAGAAAGTGCCTATTTTGATCCGATCAGTATTCGGAAAACTGCCAAACGCCACGGGTTAAGTACTGATGCTTCGTTTCGTTTTGAACGCGGGATTGATATTGAGTTTTGTGAAATTGCGCTAAAACGAGCTGCCAATCTAATTCGAGAAGTTGCTGGCGGAACTATAGTCGGTGAGATTCTCGAAAGCTATCCGAAAGAAAAGGAACCTGTTCAATTATTCCTGAACTATACAAAACTGAATAACATACTTGGCTATACCATAGAGAAAGAAATCGTAAAAACCATTTTAGTCAATCTTGATTTCCGCATTCTAAGTGAAACTGAAAACGGATTAGGTATTATTGCTCCACTCTACCGTATTGACGTAACACGTGAGATCGATGTAGTAGAAGAGATTCTGCGAGTATATGGATACAACAACATTCCGATTCCTGATAAACTCTCAAGCACCTTACGGCGTTCTAAATCAAGCAAAAATCTTACGGCTCAGAATAAAGTATCGGAAAGTCTTGTTTCTCAAGGATTTCACGAAATTTTAACCAATAGTTTGGTACCATCCCATACGAATTTTGGCGATCAATCTGTTAGGCTAAAGAACCCATTAAGTGCTGAATTAGATGTTCTTAGAGACAATATGTTCTATTGTTCACTACAAAGCGTTGCTTTTAATCTTAACCGACAACGCAGTGATTTAAAATTTTTTGAGTTCGGAAAAATTTATCGAAACGAACATCAATCTTACTCTGAAGAAAATAGGCTAATTATTCTTTTGACCGGAAATCGATTAGCGGAGAACTGGATTCAAAGTAGTGAGCCATCAACGATTTATGATCTTAAACGATATGCAGCGCTAGTTTTACAGCGCTTGAACATCGAAATAAGTGATGAATTAGTGCTTTCTGAGGAGCAAACTATGTTTGAGCATGGTTTGACACTCTATAGTGGAGCTCATAAACTTGCAGAACTTGGAGAAATTTCTAAGTCACTCTGCCAAAATCTAGAAATTAAACAGGCAGTATTCGGTGGTGTTTTCTATTGGGATACCCTCTTATCTCTAGTTGCGAATCACCCAAAAGAACGCCTATTTAGACCCATATCGAAGTATCCAACTGTCCGTCGTGATCTTGCCTTATTGGTTAATAAAGAGGTTTGTTATTCTGAAATCAAAAAGGTAGTTAAAGAAGCTGAACCCAAACTGCTTCAATCAATCAATTTATTTGATGTGTATACCGGTGATAAAATAGATACAAGCATGAAGTCTTATGCTATTAGTCTCGTGTTTACCGATGCCAACAAGACACTTACCGATAAACAAATAGATAAATCGATTGATCGTATACTCAAGATGTTAGGTGAAAAAGTGAATAGTACTCTTCGATAAGCATTGGTATTTTAATTGTCCATGTTGTATTTTTGAAAGGCTAGAAAAAGACTTTTATGATACCTTCCTTGAATCTCACTGAGCGACTCGAAAAACAGCGCCTTCGTGACGGACGTTTTTGTACGGACTTAGATTTTTCAAATCTATTTCAATCCCCTATCGAGCTTTCTTCTGAAGAGCTGGCAAAGCGCGTTACGCGTTTCAATAACGATGCAATTAACCAAATTAACTGTGATCATTTGAGCTCAGATCGTGTATATCATATTGATTCTATACGAACAATAGCAACGACCTACAGATTACGGTTTCTACCCTTAAAATATTTCAAACCGCGTCTTCCGAAGGAAGCCTTTGATAAAATTCAAGAGTTTGAGCTTCTTCACGACACTGAAGTAACTAATCTTCAAATTCTTGCGCCCTCAAAGCTATTTAAACTTGAAAACCAAGATGATCCATTACTATTCGCGCCAATAGGTAATGGGTATTATTACCTAATTCATCAGTGGGGTAATGATCTAAGCGGTCTTCGAAAGTTTCTTGTATGGCCTCTTAGAGGGCCGATCGAACTCGTTCTTACCATGTTGGTGTTTAGTTACCTCCTAACACTACTTGTTCCGAACGGTATGTTTTCAAAACAAGGAAGTACCGCTGAATTTTGGATTTTGTTTTTCTTCTTCTTTAAAGGAGTAGTCGGAATGACGATCTTTTATGGCATTTCTATGGGAAAGAACTTCAACCCCTTTATCTGGAATTCGAAATACTTCAACGCCTAGGGATACATACTAGTCCGAAGCACTTTAATATCCTTATTGCTCATGTAGTCGTCGAAACTCATGTATCTGTCAATTACTCCTTTTGGGGTTAACTCAACAATTCGGTTCGCTACAGTATGTGCGAACTCATGGTCATGAGTCGTAACGATTAGATTACCTTTAAATTGTTTCAGCGAATTATTGAAAGCTGTAATGCTTTCGAGATCAAGGTGGTTTGTCGGTTCATCGAGTAAAAGCACATTAGCACGTAAGAGCATCATTCGACTAAGCATACACCTTACCTTCTCTCCCCCAGACAACACATTGCATTTTTTGAGTGCTTCTTCTCCACTAAAAAGCATTTTCCCTAGAAATCCTCTAAGATGAACCTCTTCTCGTTCTTCTTCAGTTTTTGCATATTGCCTTAACCAATCGACTAAACTCACTGGATCCTTAAAATAAGACTCATTATCCACAGGCAAATACGACTGAATAGTGGTTACGCCCCACTGATAAGATCCTGCAACTGCTTCGACCTCTCCCATAATAATCTGGTAAAAAGCAGAAGTAGCACGAGCATCCTTTGAAATAAGTGCGATTTTGTCGGTTTTCACCATGTTTAAATCCACTTTGTCAAATAACAATTGACCATCTTCAGAGAACGCTTTTAATCCCTCGACCTGTAATATCTGATCACCGGCCTCACGCTCTCGATCGAAAATAATGGCTGGGTATCTTCTAGATGAAGGCTTGATATCTTCTATTTTAAGTTTATCGAGCATTTTCTTCCGAGAGGTCGCTTGCTTACTTTTAGCCACGTTCGCACTAAATCGCTGAATAAACTCTTGAAGCTCTTTTGCTTTTTCCTCAGATTTCTTATTCTGCTGCGCACGCTGTCGGGCGGCAAGTTGACTACTCTCGTACCAAAACGTATAATTTCCAGAAAACAAGTTGATTTTTCCGAAATCGATATCCGCAATATGCGTACAAACCGCATCTAAAAAGTGTCTATCGTGAGAAACGACAAGCACCGTATTTTCATAGTTGCTCAAAAAATCTTCTAACCAACTGATGGTATCATAATCAAGGTCATTGGTTGGCTCATCCATGATTAGAACATCCGGATTTCCGAAAAGCGCTTGAGCGAGTAACACGCGAACCTTCATCTTAGGATCGATGTCAGACATTAATTGGTAGTGCAGGTCTTCCTTTATTCCAAGATTAGATAAAAGAGCTGCAGCTTCACTGTCTGCATTCCAACCATTCATTTCTTCAAATCGAACCTGAAGTTCACCTATACGTTCCGCGTTTTCATCACTGTAATCAGCGTAAAGTGCATCAATTTCTTGCTTAATTGCATAGAGCT
>CAZUBV010000104.1:0-5089 GCA_964618875.1 uncultured Flavobacteriaceae bacterium | reverse complement strand
AACCGAAGAGCGGTAAAGCGTTCTCCTAAATGATGTGTAAACCGCCGTTCAATCTCGAAGGCTGCTTGTGCCGATTGGGTTATTGGTTCTGGGTCGCTTGCCTCAGTAACAACTCCTTCAAAGGCTCCATATATTGAGATACTGCTCGTGTAAAACACCCGTAATTCTCGATAGGGCACGAGAAATTGAGCTAATTGCTCGAATAACTGCATACGATCAGTATAACGCTGGGTGTCAGTTGCTGCTGAAAATCGAGATAAACCACTTGGGATGGTTATTATTAAATGGTCTAGACCGGTCAAGAACGCTTCAAGCTGGCCTTTCCACCTTTGATCAGAAAAATATACCCCATATGCGGTATTCCCTCTGGTAAGAACGGTTGCAGAGCGAAGTTCACGCATCAGATACGCACCTAGCCAGCCTTCACCTAGAATACCAACACTAATCATTTGACGTTCTTTTAAAAATTCGGATATGGTCACGATCTATAAATTCATAACCAATATCATAAAGATAGTACTTCGGATTTTCGGTCTTGAAATCTCCATCTACTTCAGTGATACAGTTTCTCATAAAACCTCTTCTTCTAAGCTCTCCAACATCTGTGGTGAGCCTGTGATCATAAAGGTATGACCGCAATATGCGGTAATTAGACTGTAGGGTTTTGTGAATCTTGTAAAAATCCCGATTCTTAGACTGGTTTTTGAGATTGTGAAAGTGACTTCTACAAGAATCACTGCAAAATTTTTGATCTACTCTTCCAAATAAGGGCTCTTTACAGACCCAACAACTTCGCTTCATATTATTAGGGTTTTGTTCAAAGCAAGGGTTGGCTGCTGCATAATAACAGCAGCGTATCCGTTTTAAATCATTAAACGTTTCTATATGTTTTTAAAACAACTTAAATGAGAAGACGTTCAGAGTTTTGGAAAAAATCAAAAACATATGAATGCACTTAGAAATCAAGCCCAACTTATAGGCTTTGTAGGAAATGACCCAGAAATCACTGAACTAGAAGGCGGGAAGCGACTCGCTCGATTTAGTCTGGCAACCAATGAAATTTATACCAATACCGAAGGTGAACGCCAGGTCTCTACCCAATGGCACACAATAGTCGCTTGGGATAAACAAGCGGAAATCGCCGAAAAGTATGTGGTTAAAGGAAAAGAAGTAGCAATTTCTGGAAGAATATTGCACCGAAGCTACAAAGACGCAGAAGGTCAAACCCGCAATACTACTGAAATTCGATGTACCGATATATTGCTCTTAGGCAAAGCCGAAGCTAAAGTTGAATCGCAAGTGTTCTAAAAGAATAGATCCTGGGCTGCCCGAAAGGTATTGGCGTGGGCTTCAACGATAATTTTAATGTCTTTGGAGTATCCTCCACCCATACAGCAGACTACTGGAATATTCTTTTCCTTAGCTAAATTCAGCACCCTTTCATCTCTGGCCTTAGATCCCTGAAGACTTAGATTAAGGGTGCCGAGTTTATCTGATCCAAGTACATCAACGCCGCATAGATAAAAAATAAAGTCGGGTTTAAAAGACTCAACTATTCGGTACATATGCTGATCTAATACGCTAAGGTAATCATCGTCTGTAGTCCCTTTTTCGAGTGCAATATCCAGGTCAGATTCTTCCTTTTTAAAAGGATAGTTTGAAGCACCGTGAACCGAAAATGTAAATACAGATCGATTACTCTTAAAGATGTGAGCAGTTCCATTACCCTGATGCACATCAAGATCAATAATGAGTATTCGTTTAGCGAGTTTGTGATCAAGAAGATGCGCGGCAGCAATAGCTTGATCATTCAGTAAACAAAAAGCTTCACCGTGATTTGCGTAGGCATGATGAGTGCCACCAGCAATATTCATTGCGATACCGTTTTTTAGGGCGTGATAGCAACACTCGATAGTGCCTTGGGCGATAATTTGTTCGCGTTCAACCAGAGCTGAGGTTAAAGGAAATCCGATTTTTCGGACCTCCTTAGCGTCTAGTTGCATACCGACTAACCGATTGTAATAGGTTTCAGTATGCACCCTGAGAACATCTAGTTTTTCGGCTTTTTCAGGAGTAAAAAAGTTTTCGTCTTTACAGCTGCCCTCATAGATGAGTTGTTTGGGGATGAGCTCATACTTTAGCATTGGAAATCGATGACCCTCAGGCAGTGGGAGTACATAGATCGGATCGTAGGCGATCTTTAGCATTAAGATATCATGCTTCCTGCAGCTACGGCTTTTTCAGGACTCATAAAGCTAAGCTGGCCGTTTGTGTCGGTTGCCATAAGTAGCATACCTTCGCTCTCAATTCCTCGTAGTTTTCTTGGAGCTAAGTTCGTTAATACACAAACCTGTTTCCCAATTACTTCTTCTGGGGTAAAGTGCTCAGCGATGCCTGAAACGATCGTTCTCTTTTCTGAACCTATGTCAACTTTTAAGACTAATAGTTTGTCGGCTTTAGGCATTTTCTCTGCTTCGAGAATCGTTCCTACTTTGAGGTCAAGACTGCTAAAGGTTTCGTAGTTTATCAGTGGCTTTTGTGCTGTTTCCATTTTAGGTTGTTCTTTGGTGGCTTTTAAACGTTCGAGTTGCTGGCTAATCTCATGGTCTTCCACTTTTCTAAAAAGCAATTCTGATTGGCCTAGTAAATGACCCTGGTCAAGGAACGGAGCTCCTTGTTTTAAACGCTCGTAGGGCAATGTTACTGTGGGTATATTGAGCATTTTCTTGAGCTTTTCAGCGGTAAAGGGTAAAAAAGGCTCCGAGAGATAGGCAAGACCGACTGCTAGCTGTAGGGCAGTATTCATGATTGCTTCAACGCGCTGAGGGTCTGTTTTGATGAGTTTCCAGGGTTCATTATCCGCTAGGTATTTATTTCCTGCACGGGCAACGCCCATAAAAATCCCGGCCGCTTCACGGAATCGATAACGATCTAGTGACGCTTCTATTTTCTGTGTAGTGACCTTTAATTCGTCTAAAAGTGCCTGATCTTCTTCAGTAAGATGCCCTGCTTTTGGAACACTGCCTTGATAGTACTTTTCAGATAATACAAGTACTCGATTTACAAAGTTGCCAAATACGGCAACAAGTTCATTATTTACTCTTGCTTGGAAGTCTTCCCAGGTGAAGTCGTTGTCTTTGGTTTCTGGAGCGTTGATGGTGAGTACATAGCGCAAAGCGTCTTGCATTCCGTCGAAGTCTTGAAGGTATTCATGTAGCCAAACTGCCCAATTTTTTGAAGTCGATAATTTTTGACCTTCAAGATTCAAGAATTCATTCGCAGGTACATTTTCTGGAAGTATGAATTCTCCGTGAGCCTTGAGGAGTGCCGGAAAAATGATGCAGTGAAAAACAATATTGTCTTTACCAATAAAGTGAACAAGAGTTGTGTCTTTGTCTTTCCAATACGGTTCCCAGTCAATTCCTTTGTTTTCAGCCCACTCAATGGTAGATGAGATGTATCCAATTGGGGCCTCGAACCATACATAAAGGACCTTTCCGTCCGCCTCTTCTAACGGAACCTTGATGCCCCAATCTAAATCTCGGGTTACCGCTCTTGGCTTGAGTCCGTCATCAATCCACGATTTACACTGTCCATATACGTTGGGTTTCCAGTCATTTTTATGTGTCTCAAGAATCCATTCTTTTAAAAAAGCTTCACTGCGATCAAGCGGTAAGTACCAGTGGGTGGTTTCTTTTAGCGTTGGAGTAGAGCCACTGAGGGTGCTCTTGGGATTAATAAGGTCAGTTGCATTAAGGCTGGTTCCGCATTTTTCGCATTGATCTCCATAAGCTTCGATATTTTGGCATTTGGGACAAGTACCCGTAACGAAACGATCTGCCAAGAAAGCTTGAGCCTCAGAATCATAAAGTTGAGCGCTACTTTCTTGAATGAAATCACCTTGATTGTGAAGTTTAGTAAAGAACTCTTGAGCAGTTTTGTGGTGAATGGCTCTTGAGGTACGCGAGTAATTATCGAAAGAAATACCAAAAGCTTCAAATGATTCACGAATGATTTTATCGTATGTATCGATGATTTCTTGGGGGCTAACCCCTTCTTTGCGAGCCTTCATCGATATGGCTACTCCATGCTCATCACTTCCGCAAATAAAGGCGACATCGTGACCCTGTAACCGTTTATAGCGTGCAAAAATATCTGCTGGCACATATACTCCCGCAAGGTGTCCAATATGAATGGGACCATTAGTGTAGGGAAGTGCAGCAGTAAGTGTATATCGTTTAGCGGATTGTGACATTTAATAGGTATTTGCTCGCAAAAATAGGTATTTATTGTGCTAAACGTTTCTACTCGAATAAAACACGGATGTAGCCTACTAGTGTTGCTAGCTTTGAATTTATGAGTAAAAAAGTAGGAGATTTAGGCCAGCTTATTGCCGCTTCTTATCTTGAAAAATCAGCGTATCAGGTAATCGCGCAGAATGTTCGCTCAGGTAGAGCAGAGGCGGATTTAATTGCGATCTACGACAATACGCTAATTGTGATCGAAGTAAAGTCGAGCTATACCGAATTCTCGATGATTGAATTGATTCATAAAATAAAACGCGCACAATTTGCTCGCCTAATTAAAGTGGGAACTCACCAGCTAGCTAAGCATTCTGATTTGACAGAATTGAGAATTGATGTGATTGGCGTTTGGCTTGGACAAATTTCTCCGCGAATTTGGCATCTAAATGACATTTCTTTATATATTTGACGAGTTGTTATAAATAAAACAAACTGTTTAAATTAACTATATGAAAACGATTTCATCGGTAGTTGAGAGTGTCATCCATCGGAAGCCTTTTTTGCAATCCGCCCTAGCAGAAGGTATCATAAATCTCACTTCGCTATCACGGCAAATACGTCCTGAGATTGAAGGTTATTTAGGGAAAGAGGTGCGAGAAGGTGCGATTGTTATGGCGCTTAAGCGTTTGTCAGAACATCTCGAATTTAGAGCGACGCATAAAATTGTTAAGGTCCTTAAAAATATTGGAGAGATTACGGTACGCTCGTCACTAGTTGATTTTACGTTTCTTACCTCTGAAAGTATTTTAGAAAAACAGGCTGAGCTTATGAGAGAAATTCATCGT
>CAZUBV010000103.1:0-5093 GCA_964618875.1 uncultured Flavobacteriaceae bacterium | reverse complement strand
AGAGGGAGTGCCTAATTGCCATACGCTTTCGGTATATGCGTCGTTGTAGGCTAAGAGCGATCCAGCAGATGTTTCGCCGTCGAAGAGTACGCCGATTTCACTTGCTTTATTAATGAGTAATGAAATCTCACTTTCGTTGTTATCTGCCCAAGCATCGTCGGTCGTTGTGACGACTACACTAAGGTTTACCTGTCCGCTTATATTAGCGTCTAAAGCTGGCAAATCAAGGCTAATTTGAGTGTCAGGAGCAAGATTTACATCAACGATTAATGGATCTGTGGCTACACCATTTATATTATAGGTTATAGTCACTTGTTCGATTGTATTCTTGCCGATATTTTGAATGTCTATTTCTGGAGTCAATCCAGCGTTAAAAAGTCGGTCACCTTTGGGGCGTAACTCAAGGAGTCCGATATCGTAATCGGCAAGTTCGACAACAATAGGTGAGGAAAAGATTCCGCGTCCATAGGTCGAAGCCGCAATCATAGCATCTTTTACGCTGATCTCTAGGTCACTTACTGCAGTATTCGGAAGATTAGTGTTAAAGTCTTCCCATTGACCAGAAGCAATCAGATTGTCGTCGGTGCGATACACGCCAAGACTTGTACCTACGAATAAACTGTTTTTCAGATCTCGAGCTTGGTGTGCAACGGCAAGGAAGGCTTGGTTATCCGGTAAGTCTCCCGTTATATCAATTTCTTCGGCCATGCCGGTATCAGGAACAATTACCTTAATTACTTGCGGATTTTGTGGTTGCCGATATTCAGCAGACCCGACCCGGTTAGAGGTAACCACATAGATAATGCGATTGTTATTGCTATTTACCGCCATATCCGAAATCGGGTTGTCGAATTCAGCTACCGAGCGGAAGGTAAAACCGGCATCTTCACTTATAAATAGTCGATTCTCCTCGGCAGCATAAAGAATGTTTGGTTCGTTTGGCGACGCCTCAAGGTCATCAATGTTATTACCTGTAAGATTATCAGATATTTTTGTCCACCTTCCTGATACTAATTGGTATACTGCCTTGTAGCCTGCGTAAACTTGTCCGTTAGCGCTTACTGTTAGGGGAGTGATCCAGTTACCTTGTTCTCCTGTCGGTGAATCAGCCCAGCCTAAATTCTGACCATTTTGGGTGGTTATCCACAGTGTAGATCCTATTTGTGTGAATCCATATGCGATGTTAGAATTTGTTGGGTCGATCTCATAATCCATTCCATCCCCACCGGTCCAGGTATTCCACTGACCATTAGCGTAGATAAAACCGGCATTGTCTTGAGTTCCACCTACTAATTTGCTCACATCATCTTTGGCCATATCCATTCGATAGAATTGACTGGTCATGATTCCGTTGTTGCTGTAATCCGTAAAGGTTACCCCGCCATCTGCAGAACTGTATAAACCGCCGTCTGTTCCGGCATAAAGTACGTTGTTAAAGAATTTTAGAGTGTGAATATCGGCGTGCACAAAGGCTTTGTTAAATACCGCCCAGTCGTTGAGCTTTCCGAAGATGTTTCCACCATTGGTGGACTTCCAAATATTTAAACAGCCCACATAAACAGTGTCTACATTTTGTGGGTCAATGGCGATAGCTAGGTCAAACCAAGCCTGGTTCGACTCCATTATGTTAGTCGTGTTCGCCGTTTTGGTAAAGGTCACCCCAGCATCATTTGATCGGTAAAGACCTAAAAATTTATAATTGTTTTGAGCAGTATCCGCATACAGAAGATATACTACAGAAGAATTTGCCTCACTCACTCCGATTACCGCGCGACCAAAACTAGTTGGGAGTACTTCCGATGTCGTAACGATAAAAGTGAGCCCTCCGTCAGTTGAGCGGTAATAATTATCGTTTGTTGCTGCATAAATAATGTTAGGGTCGGCAGGATTTAGGCGGAAATCAGTAACGTCTTTTGTTGTTTTTCCGCTATCAAAGGTTGCTTTAGTAAAGGTTTCACCGGCGTCGATTGATTTATAAAAGCCGTTAGAGCCCGCTACAAAAAGCGTATTTCTATCATTAGGGTGAATCACAATTTCATTTAGTGAGTTGCTGCGGCCCATATTCGCAGCTGTAAGTCCAGTTTCAGCCCAGGTTGTACCCCCGTCAAATGATTTCATTACTCCGATAGAGTAGCTGTCTAAGGCATCGTCGTCTCCTGTGGCTATATAGATAATGTCCGTGTCTTCTTTATCAATTGCAATACCTGAAACACCGATCTGCGGAAACTCATCAAAAACAGGAATCCAATTTTGACCTGCGTCGGTGCTTTTCCAGAGGCCTCCGGATGGGGCTCCTGCATACCAGATCTGGTCATTAGAAGGGTCAATCGCCATTTGATTGATACGACCTGTACCCGGGGTGTAGCGAATAAGTCCAGCCTCAACAGGTCCGATATTACTCCAATTAGAAGTGGTGTTCTGAATGTTTTCTTGCGCAATTTTGTCTTTAAAGGCTTGGTACAGGGTTTCGGCCGGAAGAATATAGCCGTCCTTATCGGTGAAGTACTGCCAATAATTCTCCCAACGCTTAAACGGTTTGTAGCCGCTTCCCTTTCGATTTGGGTCGTGCTTTTCAAAATACTTTTCGGCTGCAGCGCTCATTTCTTTCAATGTAAATAGCGGTTGCTCTGTAATTGGGTCGACAAGTTGTGCCTGTTCTTTTTGCAATTGGACAGCAACAGGAGTGTTCTTTTTGTACTGTGCACTTGCCGATGCGACTAATCCTGAGAGGAAAAGTGTAAATAGTATCTTCTTTTTCATCTTGCCTTAAATAGGTATAGCTTACCAAATTAAGGCATAAATCAAATTTTAACAAAAATTCTTTGAGCTATGCTACTTTTGTTTAAGTTTCTTTGCAGCCATGAAGCGCATATTTTTGATTTTAGTGGGTATTTTATGGGGTAGTTGGTCTTTATCAGCACAAGCCCAACTTCGCGGCTTAGGTGTTAAAGAAGAGCGAACCATTTCTTTTTCAGATTCCATTGCTGACAAATTTAAAGAACGTGCGAAGCTTCCGCTTGCGCCAATTAGCGATTACCTCAGAATAACGGTTTCGGGTGATACAATTGCCACCGATACAACACTTACCCAGCTCTTAGCGCGAAGTTTTAATGTAGCTCGCACCGATTTATTCGGACGCATACCTTTTTCGAATATTGGCCGGCCAATGGGTGAACTCATAAAATCGCCTACAACTGAGACTCCGCTACTGGGAAATGCTGCCCTTCAATACACCGTTTACGAACAAGACCGGATGCGGTTTTACCGCACGCCAACGCCGCTTACCGAGCTGATGTTTCTTACTACCCATAACAGGGGGCAGCTTGTCGATGGATTTTTGGCTACAAATTTGTCACCTAACCTTAATATCATGTTGGGTTATCGCGGACATCGTTCAGAAGGACACTACGCTTTTGAAGAAGTTAGTTCAGGGAGCTTTAGAACATCAATTAATTATCAGTCTAAGAATAAGCGATTTGGTGCTCGAGCCTTTTATACCTATCATGATCTGAAACAACAGGAACACGGTGGGTTACTTTTTCCAGAAGCCCAGTTTGAATCGCAGAGTCCGCAATTTTCCGATCGTAAACTGATTGATGTTCGTTTTGGCGATATCAATCATCGGGTTGTTCAACGTTCATATTATATTGATACAAAGTATACCCTTGCAGAGGAGCTCTCGCTACTCTCTAGTTTACATTACGACTCTCGGTACTTTCAGATGCAGCAAAATACGCCTTCGTCTGTTTTTGCCGCTACCTTGTTGCCTGGAATTACCAAGGATCAGCACTCGGTTGGCTATACAAATATTAAGTCAGGGCTAGAGTGGAATAATCCGCTTTTAGGTAAACTAACCGCATTACTTCGTTACCAGCGCACCGGACAGTATTTCAATTCTTCTATTAGAACTGCTGAGTTTTCGGTTCCATTGATTACGACCTTTGACGATCTGCGACTCGAGGGCGACTATAAAAAGAAGTTATCATTAGTATACCTCAGTGCGCAGGTGGGCCTGCCTGTTAATCAGTCAATTTATGGACTGAAGGTAGCTGCGCAGGCAGAAGTGCCTATTGATTCAACCTTAACCTTTTCGGCCTCGGTGCATCGTGAAGAACGATTACCTGCATTAAATAAGATGGCCTATCAAAGCAACTACCTTAATTATAACTGGAACCGATTGTCTAATCAGCCTCTTGAGAAATACAATCGTCTGGTCGCTTCTTTAGCTAGTAAATCTTTTGGCAAGCTCTCTGCAGGAGTTGAGCGTATAGAGAACTATACCTATTTCGCAAGTCTATTAAGTACAGGTGAGGTGAGCGGCGATGAATCTTTAGTGCGGCCTTATGTAAGTAACGCCGTCATAAATCTTTCTGTGGCGGAGTATGAGAATGCGATTCCTTTTGGTAAATGGACGGCTGATTTTAGGGCTAGGTACCAACAAAGCGGAAGTACAGAAACCTATTATAATGTACCAAAGTTTATTCTGAGATCATCTCTATATTATAGTACCGAGCTATTTCAAAAGGCAATGTTTGCCCAAATCGGAGTTAGGGGACACTATTTTGATGCGTATTATGCGGATGCTTATCACCCAATCCTCGCAGAATTTTATGTTCAAAACACACAAAAGGTCGGAGGGTATCCAGTTGTCGATCTCTTTTTCGATGCAAAAATTCGAACCATGCGGCTCTTTTTAACCTATCAACATCTAAGTTCGGGTATCTCTTCGGTACCTTATTACGCAGCGCCAAACTACCCGTACCGCGATGGAGTAGTGCGGTTCGGCTTTATTTGGAATTTTTTCGATTAATTTTTTTCGTTCACTTTTTTGCGCTAACTTGTTGATCCTTTTCGCTTTAAATGAAGGCTGAAAAATTTCTTTAATTTTTTTTGAAATTTTTTGAAGAAAAGCTTGCATTGAAGAAATAATCGTTGCTATATTTGCACCCGCTTTGAGAAACAAAAGCACAACATTGAAACACTGAAATGATCACGCAAGTGAACCGAAGCTCTGAAAAGAGCTGGTAGTAAGTGTGACGTTCTTTGAACATATTGAGATGACAAAAGCGTAAGATTCGTAATGAATTAAAACT
>CAZUBV010000102.1:0-5163 GCA_964618875.1 uncultured Flavobacteriaceae bacterium | reverse complement strand
AGTGCAGCGAAGAACAGAAAACCTTTGAGCATCATTTTCATAAGAGTAAAGTTTAAGTTTAGTTAAATTTCAAGGCGTTAAAATAATGCAAAAATAATAACATGCAAAATGTAGGCGGCTATTTAGGGCTACATTGATAACTTTTCACACTCTTATTGTGAATTCCTTAAAATTTTCACACTCTTTTAAAACGGAAAATTTGAAAATTCGAAGAAATACTGGTTAAAATAGTACATCTAATGTGACCAAATTGCAAAGAAAAAGCCTCCTATGGCGGCTTTTTTGTTCTCATAATACCCTCGAAGGCTAAATCCGATCCGAAATGACTTTATACGTAGGATCTTCGATAATATTCACTTCGACTAAATTTTCTGCATTTTTTATCAGTTTTCGGCAGTCAGCGCTCAAATGTTTTAAATGAACAATCTTATTTGATTTTGCATAGCGTTCAGTGAGTTTGTTGAGCGCTTCGATAGCAGACATATCAACGACTCTACTTTCGGCAAAATCAATAATAACCTCTGAAGGATCTGTAGCCACATCAAATTTTTCATTGAAAGCGGCTACTGAACCAAAGAATAGTGGGCCATAGATCTCGTAATACTTTACACCATTATCTATATGCTTTCGCGCTCGAATGCGCACCGCGTTATCCCAAGCAAAACCAAGCGCCGCAATAATCACTCCAACGATCACAGCAAGGGCTAGGTTGTGAAGAACCACCGTTACCAAGGTAACCAGTACCATCACGAACACATCTGACTTTGGCATTCTGGTAAAGGTTCGTAGACTCGCCCATTCAAAGGTTCCGATCGATACCATAATCATGAGTCCCGTAAGAGCCGCCATCGGTACCCGCTCAATCAGTGAAGACCCAAACATCACAAAACTGAGGAGTCCGAGCGCTGCCACAATACCGGATAGGCGAGCACGAGCTCCGTTAGAAACGTTGATTAGCGATTGTCCGATCATGGCACATCCGCCCATACCCGAAAAGAAACCAGAAAGCGTATTGGCAAATCCTTGCGCCAGCGCTTCTTTATTGGCAGAACCTCTAGTTTCGGTGATTTCATCAACTATATTTAATGTAAGTAGGCTTTCGATAAGTCCGACTCCGGCAATAATAAATGAATACGGAGCGATCAGTCTAAGCGTATCGAAATTCCAGTCAATCTGCGGAATATGAAACGGCAGGAATCCACCTTTAATCGAAGCAATATCACCAACAGTTTTAGTATCTAACCCTAATAATGTTACCAAACCAAACACCACCAGTATCGCTGCCAAAGAAGAAGGAACAACTTTGGTGAGCTTTGGTAAAAAATGAATAATTACCATGGTAAGCAGCACAAGTCCTAGAAGCACATATAAGGGTGATCCGACCAGCCAGGCTCCACTGGTATCTTTAAATTGTGCGAGCTGAGACATAAAAATGATAATCGCCAATCCGTTTACAAATCCAAAAATAACCGGATGCGGAACCAGTCTTATAAACTTACCTAGCCGGAGCAGACCAAAAACGATTTGAATAAGTCCAGCCAAAATAACCGCGGCAAAGACATACTCTACACCATGCGATTGAACAAGGCTAACAATAACCACAGCAACTGCGCCGGTAGCTCCAGAGATCATTCCGGGACGGCCTCCAAAAACAGAAGTGACAAATGCCAGCACAACCGCGGCATATAAACCCGTAAGTGGCGATAAGCCAGCAATCAAGGCAAAAGCAACTGCCTCAGGCACAAGGGCAAGGGCAACGGTAATACCCGAGAGTATCTCAGTTTTATAACTAAACGAATAAGAAAGATCGAAAAGTCGTAGATACTTTTTCATCGCGCAACGTTAGGTTTTTTGATTGATGGCGCGAAAATACGACTTTTTACAGGCCTATGAGTTACGCTCTAAGAAGCAGTCTACGCTCAGCAAAAACGAATCCGTAATACAGTACCGCAGCATAGAACAAATCTCCTAAAACACTAGCTCTTAGAAAGGGCAAGGCAGCTGTATAACAAGCGACAAAACCTTCTATAGTTTTAGGATAAGCCAAGACCCAAACCCCAAAATTCGAAAGGACAAAAAAGACCAGTGAAGATACTAGAACACTCACAACGTTCATTCTGCCGGATAGCTGTCCGATTAGAACGACTGCTGCAAACGAGGCGTACACGAAAAGACTAATCGTATAAAAGCCAAGAATCACATCTGAAATAACCATTACTGCAAGCGGAAGCGCATAGGCCAACGCTTTACGCTCGAAAAATCGACCCGCAAATAATGCCGTAGCCGTAACCGCCGTAAAGTTGGGTACATGAGGAATTAGACGACTCAAAATGGCCACCACCGCAAAGGTGATTAAGAGTTGTTCACGCTTAGATAGGGATGTGAATAATTTCATGTGGCGAATATCTACATTTTATAGGTAATAAAAAAGCCCGGGGCCTTGCGGCCCCGGGCTCTGTTATAGCAAATTAAATCGCAGAA
The DNA here is from genome assembly GCA_964618875.1 of uncultured Flavobacteriaceae bacterium. Taxonomy (GTDB): domain Bacteria; phylum Bacteroidota; class Bacteroidia; order Flavobacteriales; family Flavobacteriaceae; genus UBA3478. The sequence continues at coordinate 2,682 of CAZUBV010000102.1, read as the reverse complement.
GAGCGGCTAATCCAATAGATCGAAACGATCTAGATTCATCACCTTGTTCCAAGCGGATACAAAATCATGAACAAATTGCTCTTTATAATCAGCACCAGCGTAAACTTCTGAAAGTGCACGTAACTGAGAATTCGAGCCAAAAATCAGATCAACACGAGTTGCTGTGTATTTAGCTGCTCCAGTTGCGCGGTCTTTGCCAACAAATTCGCCGGCATTGCTTTCAGATTTTTGCCAAGTAGTGCGCATATCTAATAGATTTACAAAGAAATCATTAGTAAGCACACCTACCTTATCGGTGAATACACCATGCGAGGTAGAACCATAATTCGCGCCAAGAACACGAAGTCCACCTACAAGAACAGTCATTTCAGGGGCAGTGAGCGTTAGCAATTGCGCCTTATCAACAAGAAGCTCTTCTAGTGGGCGGTCACTTGGTCCGGCAACGTAGTTTCTGAATCCATCAGCTTTTGGCTCTAAAACCGCAAAAGACTCAACGTCAGTCATTTCAGCTGTAGCATCAGTTCTGCCCGGTGTGAACGGCACTTCGATTGAAACGCCAGCGTCGTGAGCGGCTTTTTCTACTGCAGCACATCCGCCAAGTACGATAAGATCAGCAAGAGTAACTTTTTTAGCTTCAGAGGCAGCATTAAAGTCAGCTTTGATTTTTTCTAAAACCAAAAGGTTTTTAGACAAACGCTCAGGTTCATTAGCTTCCCAAAATTTTTGAGGCGATAACGCGATACGCGCACCATTAGCTCCTCCTCTAAGGTCAGAACCTCTAAAGGTCGAAGCCGAAGACCAAGCTGTAAAAACAAGATCACTGATACTAAGCGATCCAAGAAGCGTTGCTTTTAGAGTTTTGACATCAGCTGCATCGATAAGCTGATGGTCTACTGACGGAACAGGGTCTTGCCAAATCAGGGTCTGCTCAGGAACCTCTGGACCTACATAATTCGTCTTAGGTCCCATATCTCTGTGCGTCAGTTTATACCAAGCTTTGGCGAAAGCGTCTGCAAACTCATCTGGGTTTTCGTAGAATCTGCGAGAAATTTTATTGTAAATCGGATCTTCACGAAGCGCGATATCTGTGGTCGCCATCATTGGGGCATGGCGCTTATTTGGATTATGGGCATCAAGCACTGCATCTGCAGCCTCTCCGTTTTTCGGCTTCCATTGGTACGCGCCCGCTGGGCTTTTGGTAAGTTCCCACTCGTAGCCGAAAAGCGTTTCGAAATAACTGTTATCCCACTCGATCGGGGTTGGCGTCCAAGCTCCTTCAAGACCAGAGGTAATTGTGTATTCTCCATTACCCGTTCCGAAGCTATTTGCCCATCCGAAACCTTGCTGTTCGATTGGTGCTCCTTCTGGTTCTGGTCCAACGTGAGCGGTATCCCCAGCTCCGTGAGTCTTTCCGAAGGTGTGACCTCCGGCAACAAGAGCAACTGTTTCTTCGTCGTTCATTGCCATGCGTGCAAAAGTCTCACGAATGTCACGAGCAGAAGCTAGTGGGTCTGGCTTTCCGTTTGGCCCTTCCGGGTTTACATAAATAAGCCCCATTTGAACAGCGGCTAACGGATTGTCAAGCTGGCGATCACCGGTATAGCGCTTATCTCCTAGCCATTCTGTTTCTGGACCCCAGTAAATATCAGCCTCAGGTTCAAATACGTCAGCGCGACCACCACCAAAACCAAAGGTGTCAAAGCCCATAGTTTCTAGTGCCACGTTACCGGCTAAAATCATAAGGTCAGCCCAAGAAAGCTTGTTTCCGTATTTCTGTTTGATTGGCCAAAGTAATCTGCGGGCTTTATCTAGGTTACCATTGTCTGGCCAGCTGTTCAGCGGAGCAAAACGTTGGGTTCCCGAACGTGCACCTCCACGACCGTCTTGAATTCTGTAGGTTCCAGCACTATGCCAAGCCATACGAATAAAGAACGGACCGTAATGACCGTAATCTGCCGGCCACCAGTCTTGAGAATCCGTCATTAGCTGACCTAAATCAGCTTTAAGCTCGTCGTAATTGATTGAAGCGAAAGCCTTTTTGTAGTTGACATTTGCGCCAACTGGCTTCATTTCAGCAGAATTCTGGTTGAGCATCTTAAGGTTAAGCTGCTCTGGCCACCAGTCTGCATTAGAAAATCCCCCTGCAGCGGTATGGCGATGTTTCGCCCCCATTACCGGGCACTTTTCAATATCTCCTGACATGTCGTGTGAATGCATAATACAAATTTTTAGAGCAAGTTACGCTAATATCCGTGGTCACCTTTCTATTTCGAATTGAATAAATCAATCGAATTATAAGCTTTATCTATTATAAAGAAAAATCTGAAAAGGATTCGTTATTGTTACTGTAAAACAAGCTGATTAACCACTTCTCTTCCGCTGGTCATTGCAGCGTTTAGAGAAGGATAAAGCAAGTGATCACCTGACTCGAAAACCCCGTTTTCATGAGTAGCTGCAACTAAGTGTGGCCTCATTTGGGCTAATGCCGGAAGCGCCTTCTCAATGCGGTAATGACCAGCAAGACTACCAAGGGCAAGCCCCGTTCGATAGGTAATTTCAGTTCTTACAGCCTGTTCGAGATTTACAGATGCACCCGTAGAAACTCCGACAACAGATGCAGAAATTAAGGTTGACTTTGATCCACGCAGCGCATGAATCGTATTGACTGAGTCAGAGTGCGGA
>CAZUBV010000101.1:0-5168 GCA_964618875.1 uncultured Flavobacteriaceae bacterium | reverse complement strand
AGGCTCATTAAATCTTCGGATGGTGATGCGCCGCGTGAATTATTTAGACCGCTGCTGGCCCGCATTATGGACAATGAGCGATTTGTAGTTGAACAAGTAAACGATGGGGAGTCGGTGCTGTCATCGTATTTTTTTCTCAAGCGCGAAGGGGTTCCGCTGGTTATTGTAAATCTGCCTTACTTCGAAGACAACTCGTTTAACGACTTTGAACTTAGAGAGTTTTTAAGAAGAATTGGCCTAGTATACGCGCTTATACTAGTAGTTGCCTTGGGTGTTGGATACCTAATTGCGCGCTATATTACCAATCCGATGAAGGCAGTATCCGAACACCTCTCTGAAGCTGGCCTCGGATATGCCGAAAAGATTGAACTCAAGACCAGAAGTACCGAGCTTGACTCGCTTATTAGCTCGTATAACCGAATGGTTGATGAGCTCTACGATAGCGCTCAAAAGCTTGCCCGATCTGAGCGCGATAAGGCCTGGAAAGAGATGGCGCGTCAAGTGGCACATGAGATTAAAAACCCACTTACTCCGCTTCAATTACACGTACAGCAATTCGAACTCAGTTTTGACCCAAATGCAGCTGATGCAGTTGCTCAACACAAAGAATTTACCCAATCGCTCTTGCAACAGATCGCAACCCTTAATCGAATAGCCTCGGCGTTTTCTGATTTTGCGCAAATGCCAGAGCTTGACCGCTCTCGTATAAACGGGGTTGAGGTAGTTCAAGGGGCGGTACAATTATTTTCGGAATCCTATATTCGATTTGAGTCGGATACCTCACGAATCGATCTCTTTGTCGATGCCTCGCAGCTAACCCAGATCGTCAATAATTTACTCAAAAACGCTATTGATGCGTGTCGCGAGGTTTTAGACCCTTTGATTGTTGTTCGTGTGGCGCTAGAAGGCGAAAACTTCGTGCTTACGGTAGTCGATAATGGAGTGGGTATGTCGGCCGATGTGCAGAATCGCATCTTTGAGCCTCGATTTACCACCAAAAACAGTGGAATGGGTCTTGGACTGGCCATTGTTCGTGCTAGTGTCGAGCAAAATCAAGGTTCGATCGACTGCCAGTCGGTTCTAGGCGAAGGAACCCAGTTTACCATTAGCTTCAAAGCGCTCGTTTAACAGTTAAAAGCTTCGAAATACTTCGAAATTTTACTACTTTAAGGCACCCTAACAAAACTATTGCACTTTATTATGTCAAATTCTAAGAATTCAAGACGTGACTTTTTGAAGAAGTCGGCCGCTGCAGGGGTCGGCTTTTTTATTGTCCCTCGAAATGTTTTAGGAGGCCCAGGCTTTATCGCTCCCTCTGACCAGCTGCGTATTGCGGCTTTCGGTGCTGGAGGTAAAGGATACGGAGACCTTACTAATGCCTATAATGGTGGAGTAAACCGCATTGTTGCACTTTGTGATATTGATCCGAAGCAAGCAGCTCGCGCTATGGCCGACCATCCTAAAGCCAAATTCTATAACGATTATCGCATACTGCTCGATAAAGAGCGTATTGATGCGGTGACCATTAGTACGCCTGATCATACCCACGCGGTAATGACATACGACGCTATGATGCAAGGCAAGGCGGTATATGTTCAAAAGCCACTTACCCACACTATCGCCGAGGCGCGACTGCTTACTGAGACAGCCCGAGAGCAACGTATTGTAACTCAAATGGGTAATCAAGGTGGCTCAAACAAGGGTGTGGTAAAAGTTAAAGAATGGATCGATGCCGGTCTAATCGGCGAGGTAAAACACGTTAATGTGTGGACGAACCGTCCAGTATGGCCTCAAGGTATTTCGATGCCAAAAGCCGACGAGACTGCCCTACCCGAAGAACTCGCTTGGGATCTGTGGCTCGGCCCAGCAAGTAACCGCCCATATACGCCAAATCTGCATCCGTTTAACTGGCGCGGATTTTGGGAGTACGGAACCGGAGCCCTTGGAGACATGGGTTGCCACCTATTCGATGCGCCGTATAAGGCTCTTGGCCTAGGTTATCCGATCGCAGTTCAGGCCAGTGTTGCCGACGTGTATTCACGCATGTGGACACCCGATTATACCCCCGAAGCTTGCCCGATTTCTACTCGTGTAACAATCGATTTCCCTGACGGTATCGTTTTTGAATGGACCGACGGAGGTATTCAACCCGCGCTTCCAGACCTACTGGTAGAGCGCAACTTTAAGCCCGACTCAAGCGGGGTTATGATGATCGGAAGCAAAGGAGTAATTACCTGCGACACCTATACCAACAATCCTCGATTATTTATTCCTGGACAAGAGCAGCAGCATTTTGACACCAGTACGCAAGGCAATCTCGATCTCATTCACAATGTAGCGTGGACCGAAGCCGTGAAAGCCGGATACGGATCAGCTGAGCATAAAGCACTCACCTCGTCGTTCGACTACGCCGGGCCGTTTACCGAAACCGTGCTTATGGGTAATATCGCGATTCGCGCACACCAAATGCGTCGTGAAACTGCCGAAGGTGGTATGGATTACTTCGGTCGCCAAAAACTGTATTGGAATGGTGAAGACATGCGCATCACCAATCTTGAAGAAGCCAACCAGTTCGTTACAAAGCCTTACCGTGAGGGATGGCACCGTGCGAATCTGTAAGCCAAACTATCATGAAAAAGAAAACGCCTCCCAACCGGAGGCGTTTTTGATTTAAGGCTGTGTGAAGCTCACGAGCGCAGGGCCGATCGAACGGCTGCTTCAGCCTCGCTGATAAGCGCGAGTTTATCGCCCGTATTTTCGAGTGGTGGGTGAACAATGTATTCCATCTTTACCCCGATAGTCAGCGGAAACAATCCCTTTTGGGTAAACTGATACGCCCTGTTTATGGTCAGCGGTACGAGCAGCGCATCGGGTGCAGCTTCGAGAAGGGCAACGAGCCCTGCGGGTTTAAACGCCCGCATTTCGCCGCTTCGACTACGCGTGCCCTCGGGGTAAATTACCGCCGCGTATTTTTTCTCGTTGATAAAGCGTCCGAGTTTTTGAATCTGCGGAATCGCCTGCTTTGGATTCTTGCGATCGATGGTCACCGAACCTCCGTTTCTGATATTGTACGAAATGGTAGGTATGCCCTTAGCGAGTTCTTTTTTCACCACAAACTTTGGGTGGTGCTTTCTAAAGAACCAAAATATAGGCGGAATGTCGTACATGCTCTGATGGTTCGCTGCAAATACTAACGGCCTATTATCAGGCAATAGTTCACGCCCCACAACCTTGTAGCTAGCCCCAAGAATTCGCGTTGAATTGGTGCATAAACCGGTTATGACCGAAATGATGGCATCGTGGGCGCGGTGTCCAAACACCTTTAAGGTAATGCGCTGCAGCGGATCAAAAATCACAAGTACCAGCCCGAAAGCCAAGTAAAACAATGGGGTGAGAATATAGCTAAGCAGTGTTTTCATAGGTGTAAATCTATAAAAAAACCACCCAGAGGCGGGTGGTTTAGTTGGGTGTGTTACGCTTTTAATGAACTTAGGCGCAAAACTCGTCGTAAGCCCCTTTGAGGTTGTCGGCGATCATTGCAGCCGGACGTCCTTCAATGTGATGACGCTCAATCATATGCACGAGCTCACCGTCTTTAAATAAGGCCATACAAGGCGAAGAGGGCGGAAAAGGCACCATCATTTCGCGCGCTTTATTTACTGCCTCGATATCGAAGCCTGCAAACGCAGTCACAATACGATCAGGTGTGTTGGGGTGTGCTAAACTCATTTTAGCGGCGGGGCGCGCGTTAGCCGCCGCGCATCCGCATACGGAGTTAATTACTATAAGGGTTGTGCCTTCGGCATTTAATGCCTCTTCGACAGCCGCTGCAGTTACTACCTCTTCGAAGCCAGCGACAGTGAGGTCGTGCTTCATAGGCAATACGAGTTCTTCTGGATACATCATATCAATAAATTTTTAGATAGCTATTTTACAATGCAAAGATAGGGTTTTTCAAAAGTGTATCTTTGCGCCCATGGGTTCAATTGCACCAATTGTTGGAGCCGTGATCGGCTATTTTATCTTGCGTTTTCCGGGCGCTATAATCGGTTATTTCATCGGACGACTGTTTCAGTCAAAGGTCACCGTCACGACCTTTCGAAGCTCGGCTCGACCACTACATTTCGATTTTGGCATTAATCTAATCACCTTGGCCTCGGCGGTAATCAAAGCCGATGGCAAAGTAGAACAGGCCGAGCTTGATTATGTGCGTCAGTTTTTTATCCGCAATTACGGCGCCGATCAGGCGAATCGCGTTTTTCGCAGTTTTAAAGAGCAGATTAATCAACGTCAAATCAACCTCGCTTCAATCGCCGGAGCCTTTAGAGGCTCCACCTCGTACGCTACTCGCGAGCAGATTCTATATTTTTTAATCGATCTCGCTAAAGCCGACGGGTCAATTACTCAGGCCGAGATTAACATATTATCAGAGATTGCCCGTTATTTAGGGGTGCAGCAGTGGGAGCGTCTTCGCGCACTTTTTGAGGATAGTAGTGATCAGGCCTACAAAGTTCTAGGGGTCGAGCCTTCGGCCACCAATGACGAAATTAAAAAGGCCTACCGCAGCCTTGCCAAAACCTATCACCCCGATAAAGTCGTCACCGATGACCCTGCACTTAAGGCGGGCGCCGAAGAAAAATTCAAACAAATTCAAAAGGCCTACGATACGCTTCAAAAAGAGCGTGGGATTAAATAACTTGGGGGTCCTTAACCGTAACTAATGGATACGCTTTTATTCTACTTCCACCTCGGAAATGCCCACGTACTCGACCCCAACGGATACGACCACGTGCTGTTTATGTTTGCCCTTGCGCTTCCGTATACCTTTAAGTCGTTTGGTCGACTGCTGCTTCTTGCCTCTTCGTTTACCCTTGCGCATTGTTTGTCACTTGCCCTTGCAGCGTTTAATGTACTCACTATAGATGCTGGCCTTATCGAATTTTTGATTCCGGTAACTATTGCCCTTACTGCTGGCTATAACCTGTTTTACGCGAGCCAAAAGACCACTTCTCCGTATCAACTGCAATTGGGGGCTACGGTATTTTTCGGACTCGTTCACGGATTCGGATTCTCAAACTACTTTCGCATGATCATGAGTGGCGAAACCAGCAAAACCCTTGCCTTAACGGGCTTTACCCTAGGTATCGAACTCGCTCAAATCATTGTAA
>CAZUBV010000100.1:0-5202 GCA_964618875.1 uncultured Flavobacteriaceae bacterium | reverse complement strand
GCTGATACAATACACAAATGGAAGTGACAGTGCCCACGCGCACTGGGGCCCGCGCCCGCAGGGCGCGGCGCAGCTTATAGCTGAGTACAAGGCCGCCCACGGCGGCCTTGATGCCAGTGCGCGCGAATTACTACAACAGTGGTATAATAAGGACAAAGGTCAGCAGATTATCGGTGAGTTACTCACCCTCCTTGGCTGGGAATAAATAGGTGATGGTACCCTCTTGGTAGGGTCTGCCAGAATCTTGAAAGCGCGAAATTTTCGCGTACTCAATAGCATTGGCAATAAGGCAACCATTTGAGCTTGACGAAAATTCAGGGTTGAACCAGGCATCTATTACTCTTCCGCGATTATCTACAGAGATGTTGATAACGATTTCGCCGCCTTCAAGGCATTTGTATACGGGTACAGGGAGTTCACGATGAACACGACCCTTTAGGTTGTAGCTTATCGTTGTTCGTTTGGCTAATTTTATAGGCTCACCCGGGGGTGGAGCGTTTTCTTTCATTCGGTTTATTCGGTCCTCGATTTCTTTACTCAGTGCATTAACTCCAGAACCTTCTATGATGGCTGCTGCCATTTTTCCGTAATCTTTATTTGCCTCTAAATCTTCGAGTGAAACTAAGGGCTCGGGTTCCTCGTAGGCTGATTCCTTTCCTGTCTCGTTCGAGGCCTTGTTTGTTTCGACCTTGAAGGCTTCGAAACGTTGCTGGTTGAGCTTTTTGAAAAAATCTGGATCTGGATCTTCGATTATCTCAATGGGAAGTGTAGGGTTGGCCTCGGTGTTTACCTGATATCCGAATAACAGAAGTACCAGTGCGAGTGCTACTGACAAAGTTATAGAAGCCGCGATTTTCTTTGCTGTATAACGGTTTAGCATAGCTGCTCTTTTATCTTATCTGGAGTTAGCGCGTTTTCTACGCAATAGTCTCCTATTGCTGTGCGGCGAAGGGCACTGAGGTGGGCCCCGGAATTAAGGGCTTTTCCAAAATCATGTGCGAGTGATCGAATATAGGTTCCTTTCGAACACTTTACTAAGAAATCAACTTCGTTTGTTGACTCCAGTTTCGAACTGTCAATATCGAAAGAGCTAATGTTTACTGTGCGTGAAGGTAGTTCTAGTTCCTTACCCTCTCGGGCATACTCATAGAGTCGTTTGCCATCTTTTTTTAGTGCCGAAAATACTGGGGGTACTTGCGCTATTTCTCCCACGAACTGAAGTCGTGTGCGCGAGAGTAACTCATGGTCGATATGCTCTGTAGGATACTGTGCATCAAAAGGCGTTTCTAAATCATAAGAGGGGCTAGTTTGACCGAGAGTAACCGTTCCGGTATAGGTCTTTTCTTGTCCTTGGTACTGTTCGATTAGTTTAGTGTGCTTGCCTACACAGATAAGCAGTAAGCCTGAGGCTAAAGGATCTAGTGTACCGGCGTGACCGATTTTAATTTTTTTGACTTTAAGGTGTTTTATCAGTGCCCATTTGATTGCATTTACGGCTTGAAACGAACTCCACCCCAAGGGCTTGTCAACGAGAAGTAATTGACCCTCAAGCCACTGCTCGACGCTTAACTTGCCTAGTTCATTCATAGTTACAAAAATACAAGTGCCGAGATTCCTGCTAGTGCGCAATACAGCGCAAAATAAGTGAGTTTGCTTTTTCGAACTAGCGTAATCATCCATTTGCAGGCTAGCATTCCTGATAAAAAGGCAGCAATAAAGCCAATTAGAAGCGTTAGCAAGGGAGTTTGAGTTGCGAAAAGATCGCCGCTGAGTAGGTCCTTAGCTATTTTTCCGAAAATAAGCGGTACAACCATTAAAAACGAAAAGCGAGCCGCCTGAGCTTTATCTAACCCTAAGAGAACAGAAGTAGAAATGGTTGCGCCAGATCTAGAAATCCCAGGTAAAATTGCAATGGCCTGAGAAATGCCGATAATAAATGCACTTTTAAGATTAAGCGGTTTTTCAGTTGCACTACTGCGGTCTGCAATTACTAACAATAGCGCAGTGAGTAGCAGCATACTTCCTACGAGCACTAAGTTTCCTGAAAAAAGTGAGTCGATAACCTCTTCGAAGAAAAATCCGATAAAAGCTGCGGGAATCATCGATAGTATGATCGACAAGGTAAATGTTCGGGCTTCAGCCTCGCCACTCAGTGTTTTTTTGACGATGCTCAAAATGTCTTTTCTAAATAACACTAGGGTGCTTAGCGCTGTAGCAAAATGAAGCACCACCGTTATCAATAAACTTTCTTTCGGAAGGGCCTCGCTTCCGAAGAGCGCTTTTGCAAGTTCGAGGTGTCCGCTCGATGAGACTGGTAAAAACTCAGTGAGGCCTTGAATGATCCCGAGTATAAAGGCTTCGAAAACGCTCATTTGTCAGACTTTCGGCGATATAAAATGGCATAAGCTTGTAATCCTAATCCTGCTAAAATGAGCATTGGGGCTAATCGAATACGTCTGAAATTATAGATCTCCGGATTAAATACGTTTGGATCTTCAGATCTTCCACCGCTCATCAGTATAAAACCTAGGGCGATGAGCGCTATTCCTACTAGCATAATTTGGTAATTTCTTTTTTCGAAAAGAGGTGATTTCATAATTATGAAAAGTCGTTAGTGGCTTTGAGTGTTAAAAACCTTGAAGTTGCAAGATACGTGCTCAGTACCGTGATTACTATACCCATCAGATACAATAACGCAATGATTCCGCTCACAGCAGTTACATCACTGATTAACGCAAGCTTTGGAAATCTCGAATCGAGTTCGAGATAAAGGGCTACTAATGTGCCTGAGGCAAGCGTGGCGCCTAAAAGACCTAATCTAAGATTGATCCAAATAAATGGCCATCGAATGAATGCTTTTTTGGCTCCCACTAGCCTTAGGGTTTTGATTACTAGTCGTTTCGAATAAATCGAAAGTCGAATAGAGCTGTTAATCAGGATGATAGAGAATAGTAAAAGGAACGCTGCGCCGATTAGCAATGCTTTTTGAATTCCCGCAAAGTTGCTCTCGAGTAGCCCCAGTAACTCAGTGTCGTAAATGACCTCTTCGACAAAAGGCTTATCGGTAAGGTCTCTAGCCAGTCTCTCAATCTGTTCAACACTAACATAAGGTGCTTTTAATGACACCTCTAAACCATCTCTTAGCGGGTTAAAACCTAAGAATTGAACGAAGTCTTGTCCGATTTCTTCACTATATGACCGTGCAGCCTCTTCTTTTGAAATAAATTCAACTTGTGCAATTTGCTGAGAAACCTCAAAACCGGTAATGAGTTGTGCCTTCTCAACTTCTTTTACTGTTGGGCTCAAATACGCCGTTACAACGAGTTGTTCTTTAAAGTAGTTTCCGAGCTTGCTTGCATTAAATACTAGTGTACATAATAGACCGACAAGTAAGAGAACCACAGTGATGCTCAGTGCAACTGAGATATAAGAAGATCGAAGTCTTCTTTTTTCATAACGCGCGATGTAGGAGCTCATTGGTGAGTTTGGAGCTCTAAAATTAGCAAAGTAATTCTAGATTTTCAGCCTAGGCGAATTCGCTGTACTTTTAAGGCCCTAAAATACCCTAGGCAAATGACCTATAATTTCAATGAAATCGAACAGAAGTGGCAGCGTTATTGGGCCGCTAATGAGACTTTTAAAGCAGACGATCATTCTGATAAGCCTAAATATTACGTCCTAGACATGTTTCCCTACCCATCGGGAGCGGGGCTGCATGTGGGTCACCCTCTGGGATACATTGCAAGCGATATTTACGCGCGATTTAAGCGGCATCAAGGGTTTAACGTTTTACACCCTATGGGATACGACTCGTTCGGCCTTCCAGCAGAACAATATGCGATTCAAACCGGACAACATCCCGCAAAGACTACTGCTGATAATACGGCTCGCTATCGCGAACAGCTTGATCGCATCGGCTTTTCTTTCGATTGGTCAAGAGCGTTCAAAACCTCTGACCCTTCGTATTATAAACACACTCAAAAGATTTTTATAGACCTATTTAATTCTTGGTATGATAAGAATCTAGACAAGGCACAGCCTATCGAAAAACTGATCGCCGAGTTTGAAATAAACGGAAATACTCAGGTTAATGCCCATTGCGACGCAGATACCGAGACTTTTACCGGAGCTCAGTGGAACGGCTTGAGCCCAGACGAGCAGGAAGATGTATTGCAGCAGTATCGACTAACTTATCTAGCCGATATCGAGGTGAATTGGTGCCCTGAACTCGGCACCGTTCTGGCTAACGATGAAATTGTCAATGGCGTTTCAGAGCGAGGCGGACATCCAGTAGTTCGCAAAAAAATGAAGCAGTGGAGTATGCGCATCACAGCCTACGCTGAGCGTCTGCTTGCGGGTCTTACGACACTTGATTGGCCACAGCCCTTAAAGGATGCACAGACCAATTGGATCGGAAAATCTGAAGGGGCTGAAGTGAGTTTTCAGCTTATCGATCACTCTGAGCAGATAAAAGTCTTTACCACGCGTCCCGACACCTTATTTGGCGTGAGTTTTATGACTCTTGCTCCTGAGCATGAATTGGTTTCGAAAATCACCACCGAGGCCCAGCGGGCCGAGGTAGAAGCTTATATCGAAGAAACTGCCAAGCGCTCTGAGCTTGATCGTATGTCTGATGTTAAGCGGATATCTGGAGCATTCACCGGTGCCTACGTAGCACACCCTTTTTCGGGAGAAAAAATTCCAGTTTGGATCGGAGACTACGTTCTTGCAAGCTACGGAACTGGTGCAGTAATGGCGGTTCCTTGTGGAGATCAACGTGATTTTGATTTTGCTAAGCACTTTGGTTTGCCTATTCCGAATGTTTTTGAAGGAATTTCTGTTGATAATGAGGCGTTTAGTGACAAATCAACTACCATAATTGCCAATTCCGATTTTCTAAATGGTCTCTCATATGCTGAGGCAAAACGAGCTGTAATCGATCGATTAGAGCAAGAAGGCACGGGTAAAGGAAAGATCAATTACCGACTGCGCGATGCGGTTTTCAGTCGACAGCGCTATTGGGGAGAGCCCTTTCCGGTGTATTATATCAGCGGTAGACCAAAGATGCTACCTGAATCTGCATTACCACTTGAACTCCCAGAGGTAAGTCAGTATTTACCAACCGAAAAGGGAGATCCGCCGTTAGGTAATGCTGAGGTTTGGGCTTGGGATATTGAGCAAGAAGAAGTCGTCTCTGTAGGT
>CAZUBV010000099.1:0-5223 GCA_964618875.1 uncultured Flavobacteriaceae bacterium | reverse complement strand
GCACCGACTCCCCATCGTTTACTTGTTCGACCACAAATCGCTCATTGTCCATAATGCGGGCCAGCAGCGGTCTAAATAATTCGCGCGGGGCATTGCGATCCGACGATTTAATGAGCCTACCCTCTAACGAGTACAATGAAAAATCGACACCTTGAATTTCAGAAATCTCAGACATAGCCTCGTTAAAAATTCGGGCTAGGTTACGATCGCTAAGTCTTAAATAGGTATTGGCAATTACACTCTCTAGGCTTTTTAGCACCTGCTCTTCTTTGCGTTCAAGTCGGTCTCTGTGATAATCTGCCGACTGCTCTCCGTATTGATAAGTAGTAATAAGACCAGTCAGCACAAGTGCTAAAACCACAATGAGAATCATCGCAGCAAAAACGCGTAACTGAAGACTTTTTAACTGGTTCACGCTCTCGGATTTTTAGCTCGAATTTGTTTGTACAGGCGGATGCCCAAAAGAAGTAAGCCAACGAGCGCGAAAAAGCCAACCGTAGCAAAAATCCAATTTAGGGCGCTCTTTAAAATAACCAGAAACACCACTGCAAATAAAATCAGTGTGGCGCCCTCGTTAAACAACCGCATAAACCGAGAAGTATAGCGAAAGTAATCGCGCTGTTGTTCTTTGTAAATGATATGCGTTTTAATATGATAGGCAAAAAGAAGGGCCACGAATAGCAATTTTACATGCATCCAAGGTTGCGAGAGCCATGCAGGTTGAAGACTGAGTAGCGCAATTGCAAAAAGCGAACACAGAACAGCAGACGGCCAAGTAATAATTACCCAAAGTCGCTTACTCATCAGTTTAAGTTGGTCTGACAAAATCGAACGTGCAGGCTCGGGCTGATCTTGCGCCTCGATGTGATAAATGAATAATCGAGGGATATAGAAAAGCCCTGCAAACCAAGTGACCACAAAGATCAGGTGCAGGGCTTTAATGTAATTATATGCTTCCATAGGCTGACCCAAAGGTCGTCATTTCTGACTTAATCTTTGAGCTGCAAAAAGGGCAATTGTTTTTCGTTAAACGCCTTATTAAACGCATCTATCTCGCTATCAATAAGTGCATTAAAGGTGTTCAGCTCCGTCTCAATTTTTGCCGTAAGCTCGGCCTTAACTACGCGGTCTTGATCGGTAGGACCAAAATCATCTAGCGATACAAGACTATTGAGGTGTGCTAGCTTATTAGTCAAACGAATCGGAAAGTTCAGCGGATCCTGCCCACTTCGATTTTGCGTCTGATACAGCGCCTTTTCAACCGATGAAAACTGTTCCTTCAGCTCCTTTGCCTTGGTAACCAGTTCAGCTACCTCAGCTTTGTCTTTATAGCTCGTCACGAACGCATCAAGCTTTTCGTTAATCGCTCTAATTTTTTTAATCGACTGGTGTGCCAAATCAACAGTGGTGTTGATCTCGGTGATAAAGTCGTACTGCTCTTGCATATCGGCCACACTTGCTTCTGCACGCGGATCTGGTAGAATCTCGAACGATTCTGACTGGGTTTTGCCATTGTAACTTAAATGAACGGCATAACTACCTGGCACAGCCTTAGGTCCGCTCAGGTTTGCCCACCATAAAATCATGCCCTGTAAGCGCTCGGCACCTTTGCCTCGGGTGTCCCAAACATGGGTATTTCCGCCAGTTTTAATAGCCAGTTTTTTATTGCGATCCTTAGCGTCGGTACTAAAATGTGCTAGGGTGTCGCCTTCGGCGCTAGTGTAGATTAGTTGAACCTTGTCGGTAGGTTTGAGGTCTTTAAAATACATGTGGGTAATTACCCCTGCAGGCAAGTTTGTTCCGGCAGTTAGCGAGCTACGGCCGCCGCCGCCTTTGGTACGGTAGGCATCTTTGGGAGCGAACAATACGGCCTCTTTCGAAAGGTTTGCGGCATCGAGCTGATGCAAGACGGTAAGATCGTCGATCATCCAGATGCTTCGTCCTTGGGTTGCTACAATAAGACTGTTGTCTTTTAAATGCAGGTCGGTGATGGGCACAATCGGAAGGTTTAACTGAAAGGCTTGCCACTGCTTGCCATCGTCAAACGAGATATACATGCCTGTTTCGGTACCTGCATAGAGTAAGCCTTTACGAGCTGGATCTTCGCGAACCACTCGAGTAAAGTGTTCAGGGTTTATACCTTTAGTGATCAGCTTCCAACTCTTACCATAATCGGTGGTTTTGTAGAGGTAGGGTGTAAAATCACCCATTTTATAGCGTGTTGCAGCTACATAAGCTGTACCTGCATCGAATGCCGAAGGTTCGATTGAGTTGACCATACTCCACTCGGGCATGTTTTTGGGCGTAACGTTTGTCCAAGTTTTTCCTCCGTCTTGAGTGAGGTGAATAAGTCCGTCGTCGCTACCTACCCATAAAAGACCCTCTTTAAGTGGGCTCTCGTTAGCAGCGAAAATCGTACTGTAGTACTCTACCCCGGTATTGTCTTGGGTAATAGGGCCGCCGCTTGATACCAGCTTGGTAGGATCGTTACGGGTAAGGTCATCACTGAGTAACTCCCAACTTTGACCCTCGTTGGTAGACAAGTGTACGTGGTTAGAAAAGGTGTAGAGTTTTTTAGGGTCATGCTTTGAGAAGATGATCGGAAAGTTCCACTGAAAACGGTATTTCATACCCTCGGCGCCATAGCCCATTGGGTTGTCTGGCCAAACATTGATGGCTCTTGTGGTGTTTTTCTCGTGATTAACGCGGGTTAAAAATCCGCCGTAGCTACCCCCATAAACGATATCGTCATTGTTCGGGTCAACGGCAATGTGTGCCGACTCACCCCCAGCAGTTTCTTCCCAGTTTTCTTCGCCAATTGAGTAGCCATTTGAGCGGTGCTCAATTCGGATGGTAGAATTGTCTTGTTGGGCGGCATAAATGCGATACGGGAATGCATTATCTGTGGTTAATCGATAGAATTGTGCGGTAGGCTGGTTGTGGTAGGTACTCCACTGCTCGCCTGCGTTATAAGAGACTTGAGCCCCACCGTCGTCACCAATAATCATGCGGTTATTGTCCTCTGGAGCAATCCATAGATCGTGGTGGTCACCATGAGGTGCGTTATAGGTGCTGAAGGTTTTACCCCCGTCGTCTGATCGGTGATACTGCACATTGAGAACATATACTCTGTCGGCATTTTGGGTATCAGCATACACGCGAGTGTAGTACCAAGCACGCTGACGCAATTTTCGCTCTGAATTCACTTGCGACCAGCTTTCGCCACCGTTGTCAGAGCGGTATAATCCGCCTTTTTCTTTATGCTCTACAATAGCCCAAACGCGGTCTTTTTGAACGGGTGAAACGGTTACTCCCATAATTCCGAGGGTTCCTTGAGGGAATCCGTCGTGGTCTGATATCGCTTTCCAAGTTTCACCCCCGTCGATACTTTTCCACAGTTTTGATCCCTCACCTCCACTGCTTAAACTGTAAGGTGTACGCTGTACGCGCCAGGTTGAGGCATACAACACACGTGAGTTAGTTGGATCGATAATAAGGTCAACTGCTCCGGACATGTCGTTGACATACAATACCTTACGCCAAGTCTCGCCGCCGTCGGTTGATTTGTACACGCCACGCTCGGTGGTTGGCTTGTAAATATTCCCCAATACAGCTGCATAGACAACGTCTGGGTTACTCGGGTGAATGCGAATTCGCGGAATGTGTCGGCTTTCAGGCAGCCCTTTAAATTGCCAAGTTTTTCCTCCGTCAACCGATTTATATACTCCATAACCTGACGAGACATTTCCGCGGACGGTTTTCTCACCCCCACCAACATACATGACATTCGGGTCGCTTTCGGCCACAGATACCGCGCCGATGCTTCCGCCAAAATATCCATCCGATATATTTTCGTAGGTGTTTCCACCGTCAGTAGTCTTCCAAACCCCACCTCCTGTGGCGCCAAAGTAAAAAGTCGAAGGCTGCCCCGGTACGCCAGTAACGGCAGCAGAACGCCCGCCTCTAAACGGACCTAGTAAACGGTATTCAAGACTACTATATTGCTCTGGTGTTGGAGTTTGTGCAACTACCGCGCTGCAAACCGCTAAAAAGGCGGCGACGAATGTAAACCACTTCATGAGGGTGTTTTTTGAGTTAGCAACCCCCAAATTAGAAAAAGATTCGTAAACCTAGACGTTAAAACTTAACGGTTCAGCAAGGTTTTCTGCACTTCTTTGAATAAAAAATAACCTGTGATTACTGTTGCTAAAACATCTGCAACAAAGAACGATTGCCAAACGCCTATTTCGCCGTAAAGCGATGCGAACAAGAATAGTAGCGGAATAAATAAAATTCCTTGTCTTAGTAGCGTAAGCAAAAGCGCGGGACGCACCTTGCCAATAGCTTGAAAATACGCCGCGCCGATTAGTTGTAAGGCGATAATTGGGGTGGCCCCAAAAACCCAGCGCATGGCTGTAGGCACCTTTTCTAAAACCACTGCATTGATTGCCTGTTCTTCGGCACTCAAATCAGGTCGATCACTTAAAAACCACTGGGCAATTTCGGTCGGAAAGGCAAATAGCAATGCAAAGACCAACGTGGCTACCAAGGCAGCAAATCCGATAGCTTTCACAATAGACTCCTTAACGCGCGCATACGAATGAGCTCCATAATTATAGCCTGCTATAGGCAAAAACCCTTGTGTAACTCCAAAAACCGGAAAGAGCGCAAACATGAGCGTACGCCCAATAATCGCATAAACCGCCACAAGAGCCTCACCCCCAAGGGTGAAAAGTAGCGTATTGAGTAATAGATAATTAATACTTGTAGTAGCTTGCCGCGCTAGGGTTACAAAACCAAGAGAACCCATCTCGCGTAGCAAGTCAGCTCGAAAAACGAAGTGTTTCAGTGCGGGCTGCAGACTTGATCGGGTAAAAAAGTGGTAAGCCACGAACAAAAAACAAAAGAGATACCCTAGAGTCGTAGCCCATGCGGCCCCATGCATACCCCAGTCAAATACATATATAAAGAGGTAATCGCTAATAAGGTTAGTAACCGACGGAATAATCATCGCAACCATAGCCACCTTGGGTTTTCCTTCGGCTCGAATAACGGTATTGCCCATCATGCACAGACCCAAGAATGGCACTCCGTACAATACGATTTGGTAGTAAATCTTAGCGGGCTCATAAATGGCCCCTTTTCCGCCAAAAGCAGGAATGAGCTGTTCTGCAAAGCCAAGTCCTAGTACCACCATAAGGGTACAAATCAGTAGGGTAAGCC
>CAZUBV010000098.1:0-5303 GCA_964618875.1 uncultured Flavobacteriaceae bacterium | reverse complement strand
CTTCCCGAGATGAAAGAGTATCTCGAGAACACCTACGGAATTACGGTATACCAAGAGCAGGTGATGCTGTTGTCACAAAAATTAGGCGGATTCACCAAAGGCGAAGCTGATGTCCTTCGAAAGGCCATGGGTAAAAAGAAAAAGGATTTGATTGATGAACTACGCCCAAAATTCATCAATGGAGGAATTCAAAAAGGACATCCGCAGGAAGTTCTTGAAAAAATCTATAAAGACTGGGAAGCATTTGCTAGCTACGCCTTTAACAAAAGTCATTCGACCTGCTATGCCTATATCGCTTACCAAACAGCTTATTTGAAAGCACACTACCCAGCTGAATATATGGCTGCAGTGCTTTCAAACAACATGAACCAGCTTGATCAAGTCACCCTATTCATGGAAGAGGCTAAACGTATGGCGATACCTGTACTCGGGCCCGACATCAACGAGTCTTTTTACAAATTCAGTGTAAATGCACAAAATGCTATCCGTTTTGGAATGGGAGCAATAAAAGGGGTTGGAAAAAATGCCGTGGATACCATCGTAGATAGTAGAAAAGAGGAAGGTGATTATCAATCCGTATTTGAACTTGCAAAGCGGATCGACCTGAGGTCAGCTAATAAAAGGACGTTTGAAAACTTGTGCTTAGCGGGAGCTTTTGACTCTTTTGGAGCCCATCGAAGTCAATATTTTCAAGAAACACCCGATGGCATCAGTTATTTAGAAAAAATCATCAGATCCGCTGCTCGCTTCAAAGAAAATGAAAATGCGGCTCAAGTAAGCCTTTTTGCAGAGGACCCTATAGCCCAAATAGTAGCACCCGAAATACCCCAGTGCGAACCCTGGCCAACCATGGAATTACTCCGCAAAGAGAAAGAAGTGGTAGGATTATACCTGACCGGACATCCGCTAGACGATTTTAAAAAAGCCTTACAGCATTTTGCCAAAAATGAAGTTGCTCAACTCAACCAAGACTTGAGCCCACACATCGGAAAAGAACTTACCCTTGGAGGAGTGGTAACCGCAGCAGAATCACGCATCTCGAAAAACGGTAAACGTTGGGGCACACTTACACTTGAAGACTATAGCGGGTCGTATGAATTTAGAGTGTTTTCTGAAGAATTTTTAAAATTTGAGCACTTCTTCAAGGAGCAGAATTTCTTACACCTTAGATTGCTAGTACGAGAAGGCTACCCAATAGGAGATTCAGGAACTCGTGGCGAGCCTCGAATACAATTTAATGAGGTTCGGATACTACAGGATATTATCGAACAGTTGTCGAAAAAAATTACCCTACACCTTAAGGCAAGTGAATTATCGAACGAAACCATCGATTCCATTCACGCTGAACTCAAACAATTCAAAGGAACTAAGCCGCTTTCGATAACCCTTCACGACGCTGATTTTTCACTTATTCTCAAGAGCAGAAAAGAAAAGGTACATATTAATGAAACACTACTCGATTTTTTAGATTCTGAAAGAATCCCCTATCAATTACAATAAATACAACTCGCTATAAATCGTTAACTTTGCATTTTAAATTTTGATTATGGCACTAGAAATAACTGACGCAACTTTCGAAGAAGTAGTTCTTAAATCAGATAAACCCGTAGTTGTTGACTTTTGGGCTGCTTGGTGTGGTCCTTGTAGAATGGTTGGTCCAATCATTGACGAATTATCTACCGAATATGAAGGCAAAGCAATTGTTGGTAAGGTAGATGTTGACAACCACCAGCAGTTCGCTGCAAAATATGGCGTTCGAAACATCCCTACCGTTCTTGTCTTTAAGGGCGGAGAGATTGTAAATCGTCAAGTGGGTGTTGCCGCCAAAAACGTTTACGCCGCTGCGATTGACGCTGCATTATAAGATTTCAGGATCTGAGAAAAATAAAAAGCAGCTTCTCGCTGCTTTTTTTTATTCCTTTTTTGGACAAGCATTAAAAAAGATTATATTTGCCCCCGCTTTGTAAGCACAAGACTATCTGGTCTGGTAGTTCAGTTGGTTAGAATACCTGCCTGTCACGCAGGGGGTCGCGGGTTCGAGTCCCGTCCAGACCGCAAAGCAATCAAAATACCGATTCACGAAAGTGAGTCGGTTTTTTTTTATATTTTTCAGGCTATGAAAAAAACACTCATACTAGCAATTACGGTACTAACCTTATCCGCATGTAGTACAATCGGATCAAAAACTATCTGGGCAGACGAATTTGACTACAGCGGAAGACCAGATACCGAAAAATGGCACCATCAAATCGTTCCACCAGAAAATGGAGGATGGTACAACAACGAGCTCCAACACTACATTGATGATGAGAAAACGACTTATGTGTCTGACGGAACACTTAAGATTGTTGCTCGAAAAGAAAACTACACGGTTAACGGCAGCACTAAAGAGTACACATCGGCCCGACTCAATTCGAAATTCGATTTCAAGTATGGTCGCATTGACGTGCGTGCGAAACTTCCTCAAACAGCAGGTACATGGCCGGCAATTTGGACATTAGGAAGCAATGTAAACGAGACTGGCAACTTTTTCGGTGACAGTAAAGGAAATGCAGGATGGCCGATGTGTGGAGAGATCGACATCATGGAACAAAACGGCTGGAATAAGAACAACCTTATTGGACACCTTCACTGGGGAGACACCACTACTAAAGAATATAATCACGAAGGAGCCACGAAAGAAATACCGAATTCGTACGACGACTTCCACTTGTACTCATTAATCTGGTCACCTGAAGAAATCACGCTTCTTTTTGACAACGAAGTATTTTACACAGCTCCTAATGATGAGGCTAAACCTTATGATAATCCGCATTACCTTCTACTCAATATTGCTGTTGGCGGAACACTCGGAGGGGCTGTTCCTGAAAACTTCGAACCAGCAGTTATGGAGGTAGATTATGTTCGAGTTAGCAGATTGTAGCCTTCAAAAAACAAAATTTGTTTAATTTTTTATGTTAAAATTTAAACAGCTATTTGAAGGATTGTTAAGCTCCTTAACACTACTGTTTACAATACCTCAGCACAATTGAACAAGCTATCACAACTTCAGTATTCTAAAGTGTTAGAGAAATCTTAAAGTTTAGTTTACACTGCGGTATTAGAATACTTTATAATTTCGCGGCATAAACTTAAATCTAAACTTTTCTAACATGAAAAAATTCTTTTCGTTGCTAGCCATTTTTACTGCATCTTTTGCAGTTGCGCAAGCACAACAAGAAGTTGACACAATGTTAACTACCGAACTTGAAGAAGTTGTTGTTTCTTCAAGAGTGATTGACGTTGCTAAAGAGCGTGTTACACCAGTTGCCGTTTCGACAGTAACTGCAAAAGACATCTCTTTAAAAGTAGGTAACCTAGAGTTTCCTGAAATTATGAACTCTACTCCAGGGGTCTACGCTACCAAAACAGGTGGTGGTTACGGAGACGGCCGTATCAGCCTTAGAGGATTTGATCAAAGAAACACTTCATTCCTTATCAACGGTCAGCCGGTTAACGATATGGAAAACGGACGGGTTTTTTGGTCAAACTGGCAAGGTCTAACTGATGTTGCTTCTGGTATTCAGATTCAAAGAGGTCTTGGTGCTTCGAGATTAGCGGTTCCTTCGGTTGGTGGAACTGTTTCTATCTTCACTAAAACTGCTGAAAAGCAACAAGGTGGATCGTTTACTCAAGTTCTTGGTAACGATGGTTACACCAAAACCACTGCAGCTTACAACAGCGGAAAGAATGATAACGGATGGGCTTCATCTGTACTTCTTACCTACTGGAAAGGTGACGGTTATGTTTACGGAACTCAAGGTGAGGGATGGACATACTTCGCTGCGCTTGGTTATGCTCCGGAAGGTTCTGACCACTCACTTAACTTATCTATCTTAGGTGCAGGTCAATGGCACCACCAAAGATCTACTTGGGTCTCAATCCGTGACTACGAGTATTTCGGAGAAGAAGGTATCGATAGACGTTGGAATTCTGACAACGGTATCTTAAACGGAGAAGAATACAACATCCGTAGAAACTTCTACAACAAACCTTTAGCTACCCTTAACTGGGACTGGAACATTTCTGAGAACGTTCAGTTAAACACATCTCTTTACGCATCTGCAGGTCGTGGAGGTGGAACAGGTGCACGCGGTAACAACTTCCGCGATGCAGACATCGACATGTTCCCATTTAGAAAAGACTTATATGAGCACTATGTAGAAGGTGGCCGTGGTACTCGTTTACCTAATGGGTATATCAACTACGACGCAGTAGTTGCCGTAAACCGTGCAAATGCACAACCTTATAGCGGTGCAATCTCTGGTTACACTGGAGACCTAATCGGATCTAACGGTTTCCGCAACGATGGTGTTAGTCGTGAGATCTTAATCCGTCGTGCTTCAATGAACTCACACGACTGGGTTGGAGCGATTTCGAACCTTGACATTCAAGCAGGTGATTTCCGCTATTCATTAGGTGTTGACCTTAGAAGTTATACAGGTTATCACTACCGAGTTCTTAACGACTTAATGGGTCTTGATGCCTACTACTCAACTGGTAACAAAAACTCAGCTGGTCAGATTATTGAGACTACTGTAGCTGCTGATCCGTTCCGTAACACCGGAATCAGAGGTCCTAAAATGGACTATTACAATGTTGGATTAGTAAAATGGGCTGGCGTTAACGGTCTTGTTGAATACAACAATGAAGGTATTTTCACTGCAGTTCTTCAAGGTGGTATCTCTAATCAACAATATCAGCGTTTAGATTACTTCGATCAAGTGGGTAATCCAGAATCTTCTAAAAACGATTCTCCTGGAGGATACGTTAAAGGGGGTGCAAACTACAACATTGATGAGGCCAATAACGTATTCTTTAATGCAGGTTATATCAGCCGTCAGCCATTATTTGATGCTGTATTCCCAGGATTTGCAAACAATATTAACCCTGATTTGCAAAACGAAGAAATCACTTCTTTTGAGCTAGGATACGGCTACACTTCATCAAATTTCAAAGCAAACGTAAACTTATACTCTACTACTTGGGGTAATCGTTTCATCTCTCGTGGATTTACCCTCGATGGAGGTATCGATGGTACTGCTCAATTTAAAGATGTTGATGTTCTTCACGAAGGTCTTGAAATAGAGGCTACCTACTATGCTTCTTCAGCACTTAGACTAAGAGGTATGCTTTCTGCAGGTAACTGGAGATATACTAAGGACTTTACTTCTGAAGTGTTTGATGACAACAACAACTTAGTTGGAGAAGGAACTATCTATGTAAAAGATGCAAAAGTGGGTAATGCTGCTCAGTTTACTACC
>CAZUBV010000097.1:0-5438 GCA_964618875.1 uncultured Flavobacteriaceae bacterium | reverse complement strand
CCTTCCGGGCGCGTTTAAAAATCAACCTGTGAAGATTTTAGCCGATTAGCCATGCGGAAACTCATTTCATATTTTATCAAGTACGAAATCGCGGTAAACATCGTGATTATTGCTTTTGTGATTTTTGGCCTTGTGGGGGCGTTCTCACTTAAGTCTTCCTTCTTTCCACTTTCGGATTCTAAGAACATTTTAATATCGGTAGTGTATCCCGGAGCTTCTCCTCAAGAAATTGAAGAGGGGGTAGTTCTAAAAATTGAGGATAACCTAAAAGGTCTTCAAGGCATTGATAGGGTTACTTCGACTTCACGAGAGAATAGCGGAACGATCAACGTAGAGATTGAGAAAGGTCGCGATATTGATTTCATGCTTTTGGAGGTAAAAAATGCGGTAGATCGGGTTCCGAATTTTCCAACAGGCATGGAGCCCCTAATCGTAGCCAAACAAGAAGTCGCACGACAGACCATTAGTTTTGCGATCAGCGGAGAAGGAATTCCGCTTGCTGTGCTTAAGCAAGTGGGGCGTCAGGTTGAAAATGATTTGCGGGCTATTGATGGAATTTCTCAAATTGAGATCACCGGATATCCCGAAGAAGAAATTGAGATTGCTTTAGATGAAGATCAGCTACTAGCGTACGACTTGCGTTTTTCTACTATTACCCAAAAGGTCGCTTCTAGCAATCTATTGATCACCGGAGGCACCGTTAAGGCCGATGCCGAGGAGTACCTTATACGGGCGAACAATCGACAGTATTACGCAAACGAGCTCTCACAGATAGTAGTTAAGGCCCTACCCGACGGACGTATGTTGCGACTCTCGGATGTTGCCACGGTTCGGGACCGCTTTGCCGAGACTCCTAATGCTACCTATTTTGACGGAGAGCGATCGATTACCGTTACGGTTACCTCGACAAACACCGAAGACCTAATTGGTGCAGCAGAGGCAGTTAAGGCCTATATAGAGGTCTTTAATCAAAAGGCCACTAATGTCACCCTGACCGTTGTAAATGATTTGTCTACAACGCTTACTCAGCGGACAGAATTACTTACCGAAAACGCAATTATGGGTATGATTCTAGTACTCATTTTCTTATCGCTATTCCTGAATACTCGACTCGCATTTTGGGTTGCCTTTGGTCTTCCGGTTGCGTTTTTAGGCATGTTTGTGGTTGCTCCTTTTGCAGGTGTTACCATCAATGTGCTTTCGCTCTTCGGAATGATTATTGTAATTGGTATTCTGGTTGATGACGGAATTGTTATTGCTGAAAATATTTATCAGCATTACGAAAAAGGAAAGTCTCCTGTACAGGCGGCTATTGATGGAACCCTTGAGGTAATTCCTCCGATTGTATCTGCTATTCTTACTACGGTGTTGGCCTTCGGAATTCTATTATTTCTTGATGGACGTATCGGAGAGTTTTTCTCAGAAGTCGCTGTAATTGTGATCCTCACCCTCGTGGTGTCTCTTGTCGAGGCTCTGATCATTCTGCCTGCTCACCTTGCACATTCAAAAGCCCTTCGCGTGCAAGAGGCTCCTAAAACCCTGATCGGACGCGGTTTTGCGAAAATGCGGGTGATTAATAAGGCAGGAGATCGCATGATGATGTGGATGCGAGACAAGCTCTATGCTCCAATCCTAAAATTTGCTTTGCGAAATGCATTCTTCACTTTTGCTGTGTTTTTAGCACTACTCGTGAGCACATTTGGTTCGATTGGCGGTGGAATCATACAAACCACCTTTTTTCCCAGAGTAGCCTCGGATCAAGTGAGTATAACCTTGCAGATGCCCAATGGTACAAATGAGAATGTGACGGACTCGATCATTCGCCTTATCGAAGGAAAATCGAAAATTGCCAATCAGGAGTTTACCGAAAAGTACCTACAGGGTACTGGAAAGGAGTTATTTGAAAACATCATTCTTCGTCTAGGGCCTGGCGCGTCTGCGGCTAGTCTTCAGATCAATTTATTACCGGGAGAGGAGCGCCCTGATGCCATAAAGGCGAATTTGATCACTACTCGAATCCGAGAGCTTGTTGGCCCAGTTGCTGGGGTTGAGAGCTTAGTTTATGGATCAGGCGGAAACTTCGGAGGATCTCCGGTAAGTGTTTCACTACTCGGAAATAATATCGCTGAGCTTAAGGCCGCGAAAGCCTATCTTAAGAATGCGATGCTCGATAATGCCTTACTGAAGGATGTGTCGGATAATGACCCTTCAGGAATCAAAGAGATTCGCTTGCAGCTTAAAAATAGCGCCTATTTGTTGGGATTAGACTTACAGTCAGTCATGGGTCAAGTTCGAGCAGGGTTCTTTGGCGCCCAGGCGCTTCGTTTTCAACGAGGTCAGGATGAGATTCGCGTTTGGGTGCGCTACAATCGTGAAAATCGATCTTCGATAGCTGATTTAGATCAGATGAGAATCATGACCCCAAGCGGAAGTCTGGTACCGTTGCGCGAGATCGCTAGCTATGAAATAGCACGAGGTGAGGTGGCCATAAATCACCTCGATGGTCAGCGCGAAATTCAAATTAACGCTGATTTAGATAATCCAGACGCTACCACGCCTACCGAAATTCTCGATTGGATTAAGTTTGAAGTAATGCCCGAAATCTCGGCTCGATATCCGACTGTGACCCCATCGTATGAAGGTCAAAATCGAGAGGCTGGAAAACTGATCGATTCGCTGAGGTTCGTAGGGTTAACTGCGCTATTCCTGATTTTTGTGGTGATAGCCTTTACGTTTAGAAGTTTCTCACAACCCTTATTATTACTGCTTTTAGTACCCTTTAGTATTACTTCAGTTGCTTGGGGACATAAGATTCATGGGTTTCCGCTGAACATTCTCTCACTTCTCGGAATCATCGCGCTCATCGGAATTATGGTGAATGACGGACTCGTGCTTATTGGAAAATACAATAACAATCTACGATCTGGAATGCGCCTTGAACGGGCACTTTATGAGGCTGGAAAATCGCGATTTAGAGCCATCTTCTTAACCTCAATTACTACCATAGCGGGTCTAGCTCCGCTGTTACTCGAAAAGAGTAGACAGGCCCAGTTTTTAAAGCCTATGGCAATTGCGATTGCTTATGGTATTGGTTATGCGACGATTCTAACGCTTGTTATGCTTCCGATTTTCTTACTCTTCGGAAATCGAGTTAAACTAGTTATACATTACCTAAGAACAGGTGAAAAAATTGCTCCTCGCATGGCTGAGCGCGCAGTAAAAGACAATCTACATGATGAACTATAAAATTGTTTTAGTCTACCTTCTTTCGGCAGGATCACTGTTGGCCCAGGAATTACTGACTCCCGAGAAGGCCCTATCGCTCACACTCGAGAATAACTTTGGTATTTTGGTAGCTAAAGTGTCGGAGTCGCAAGCTGAGAATAACGCCTCTATTCTGAATTCAAACTTTTTGCCAACGGTTTCGGCGACCTCAGGAGCAAACATTGCCAGAGATAATCAAGAGGCAGTTTTTCAGGATGGAAACTCAAGATCAATAGATGGGGCCGAAACAAAACGATACAATGCTTCGGTAAATTTAAGTGTTACGTTATTTGACGGCTTAGGCCGCAAGTATAACTATCAACGACTTAAAGAAGCCTATGAATTATCGTCTTTACAGGTGAAACAAACCATTGAACAGACCCTATTACAGCTCTACGCTTCGTATTACGAAGTAGCGCGTTTAGATGAATCAGTGCGTATTTTGTCAGAAACCTTTGCAAACTCTAAAACGCGTCTTGATCGTGCTCAAAAACGTTTTGCTTTCGGAAGCGCCACTGGCCTCGAGGTACTCACCGCGCGGGTTGATATGAATGCGGATAGCATTAGTCTTATCCAGCAGCGTCAGCTACTGCGGAATGCCAAACGAAATTTAAATGCCGTTCTAGCTCGAGAACTTGAAATCGAGTTTGAGGTGAGTCCCTTTGTTGAATTCCTTGATCGAGTAGAACTCGAAGGGTTTAAACAAGAGTACCTCAAAAAAAACACACGACTTCAATTAGCGCGCACCGATCAAGAAATGAGTGAACTCGGTTTAAAAGCCCAGCGATCTACCTTGCTTCCGAGTTTGACTGCCAATGGCGCCTATGGCTACACCGAAGGGCAGTTTCCTGCAACAGGATTCTTAGCCTCGAATAATACGGTAGGTTTGAGTGCAGGTATCAATCTGAACTGGAATTTGTTTCGAGCGGGAGCCCAACAGGTTGGTATACGAAATGCAAAGCTAGCACTACAGGCCTCAGAGCTTAGAGAACAACAAATTGAGCAAGAAGTGTTGCGCGATTTAAGAAATGCCGAAGGAAACTATAGTAATGCCCTAGAGGTCTTTCGTCTACAGCAAGAAAACATTAAAACGGCACAAGAGAATTACAAACGTGCACGCGCCCAGTTTGAGCTTGCTCAAATTACCTCTATCGAGCTTAGGCAAGCTCAGATTAATCTGCTAAGTGCTGAACTCCTTGGTGTACAAGCTAAATTTTCTGCTAAGCTTGCCGAATTAGAATACCTCAACCACTGCGGATATTTGTTGGATGTTGAGTTTTAAAAAACGCCTCCCTTATCGGGGCGGCCCTTTTTAATTTACTGCGGTAAAACCTCGCTTATTGAACAAGGAGTTCCTTATCAATAATTTCTTGTAGGGCATTTTTAGGCAGTGCTCCCGCTTGCATCATTGGTTGCTTGCCAAAGGGAATGAAGAGAATGCTCGGAATACTTCTGATCTGAAACACCGAAGAAAGCTCTTGTTCTACCTCGGTATCTACTTTATAAATAACGATATCCGGGTTTTCGTTGCTGAGTTCCTCTAGAATAGGAGCGACCATTTTACATGGGCCACACCAATCGGCGTAAAAATCGATGATAGCAGGTTTATCTCCTTTGTACTTCCACTCACTTTCTGTGGTATAGTCGAAAATATCTTGTTTGAACTGTTCTGTGGTTAACTTAACTGTAGGCATAGGGTTTCTTTTTTACAAAGGTACGACAGCTCGTTTTGGCTATAAGTTACCTGAGTTACTGAGGCCTTGTCTTGGTCGGTGCTTGTGTGGGTTGTACTTTTGCGAAATGATTTGCACTGCCAGGCCCAAGTCATTGCGTGATTTCGATTCTACTCGTATACTTACTCAAACACGTTTTTGGGGAAAAGTAAAGCAGCAACAGGGGTTCATTCCGAGTGGCTTTGAACTGAGGTTGTCCACTAACTTGTTGTATTCCTCTGAATCGTCACTGGATCAAACCTCTGAAGATCTACTTGTACTAATTCGATTCATAGACTCTGAGGTCTGTTATGCGTACGTCCCTTATGGTCCAAAAATTGAACCCAGTTTTGAGAATCAAGGTCGCTTTCTAGAACAGCTCTCTGAAGTGCTAAAGCCTAAACTTCCGGTCAGATGCGCCTTTATTCGATATGATTTGCATTGGAAAAATCAGTGGGCAGC
>CAZUBV010000096.1:0-5449 GCA_964618875.1 uncultured Flavobacteriaceae bacterium | reverse complement strand
GTCTTCTGCCCTCGTTGAACCGTTTGCAGCAGTACTTGGTGCATGGGCGGTACTCACCTTTGAGCCTATTCTACCCTATGCGCTAGCCTTTGCTGCAGGAGCAATGATCTTTGTTGTAGTTGAAGAGGTGATTCCTGAAACCCAGCGAGACAAGTACACTGATATCGCTTCGATGGGCTTTATCGCCGGATTTGTGATTATGATGATTCTCGATGTTGCCCTAGGCTAAAGTCCTCTAAAAAGGGTTAACTTTCATAAGAAATCTCGCCGCCTTTAATGAAGATTCTGTCGCTTTTCGTAGTCATCGCTCAGCTCCTATCGACTTCAGCTATTGCCGATCCGGTGAAGTTAGACGTTAGCGTTCCAAAAAACTCAAAAGGCCTACTAACGCTTGTTCTATACAGTAATCCAGATGATTTTTTAGGCGAAAACGGAACGCTCTATACCTTTGAGCTGCCCCCTTCAAAGACACAGTTCGAAATCGATTTAGGCGATCTCTCACCAGCAACCTATGCACTAGTTGCTTTTATCGATGAAAACGGCAACGGTCAGATGGACAAAAAATTACTTGGAATTCCCAAAGAACCCATTGGCTTTTCAGAAGCTAAAATGCAATTATTTGGCCCCCCTTCATTTGAAAAAGCCAGTTTTAAAGTACCCACCAAAAACAGTATTGAACTCGTAATCGAGCGGCATTAATGACAATTGCAATCGCCCGAACCACATCCTTTATTGCCTTGTGAACGAGTCCACTTCAGCACTAAATAGACCACTGCAGCGATTAAGATTGCATAAACTAAGAAACGTTGCATCATGGTGTTGCGTTAAATGAGTAGTTGGTAGGCTATAAATGCGGTAAGATAAGCAAGTACGGTCATGTAACCGAGCTGAAGCATGGGCCATTTCCACGAATTGGTTTCTTTACGAACTACGGCTAAGGTACTCATACACTGCATGGCAAAGGCATAAAATAACAAAATTGAAACCCCTGAGGCCATATTAAATACCGGTGCTCCGTTTGCGTCACGCTCAAGAGACATGCGACTAGCAATAGTAGATTCGCTCTCGTCTGCGACGCTATAAATCGTGGCTAATGTTCCTACAAATACCTCGCGAGCGGCAAAGGAGGTGATTACTGCAATTCCGATTTTCCAGTCATAACCGAGCGGGCGAACCACGGGCTCAATGAGCTTACCAAGATTACCAATATAGCTGTGTTCTAATTTATAACTAGAAACTAGTTGTGATTGCTCGGCTGGGCTTATCGTAAGCCCAGCAGCCTGAACCTGATTAGCGACCTCGGACTCGGCATTTTTGAAGTGCACACTTGATCCGTTTGAGCCCAAAAACCAGATAACCACAGATAAGGCTAAAATGATTTTCCCTGCCTCAAGCACAAAACTTTTAGTCTTCTCAAATACGGTTAACGCTACGTTTCGCGCCTGAGGCGGTTTAAAGGTGGGCATTTCGATCATAAAAAACGAACGGCGTTCGATCTTGAGATTTCGATTTAAAATGGCTGCAGCCACCACAGCCGCCAGAAAGCCCAGAAGATACAACCCGGTAAGAACTAGGGCCTGATATCCAAGACCTAAAAATCGACCCTCAGGTATAACAAGAGCAATGATAATTAGATATACCGGAAGTCTAGCAGAGCAGGTAGTAAAGGGGACTACCATTATTGTGATTAGACGTTCCTTCCAATTTTCAATGGTACGTGTGGCCATTACAGCCGGAATAGCACAAGCCATACCAGACATGAGCGGAACTACACTTTTTCCGCTTAGACCAAAGGGGCGCATAATTCGGTCCATCAAAAAAACCACTCGAGACATATACCCGCTCTCTTCGAGTAGCGAAATAAAGAAGAATAAAAAGGCGATTTGAGGAATAAAGATCACTACCCCCCCAACACCTGCGATAATACCTTCGGCTAATAAATCGGTTAGAATTCCGGGCGGAAGCGTGGCCTTAATCCACTCGCTGGCGTGAGCGAAGAACGAATCGATAGCATCCATCGGATAGCTACTAAAATCGAAAATCGCCTGAAACATGGTAAAAAGGATGACCAAGAAAATCAGGTATCCAAAAATTTTATGCGTGAATACGCGATCGAGTACCCCTTGAAATCCGTCGGCCTTTGATAGATCTTTTTGATAGCCGGCCTTTAGCGCATCATTAATAAATTGATAGCGAAGTACCGTTTCTCTATGCTGCATTTTTTTGAGCTCGGCCTTACTTTTTGTACTGAATTTAGACCGATCCGGAACAACGTTCTTTTCAATCGGCATAAAGTTCACATCTTGGGTAATCACCAGCCAAAGCTTGTAGGAGTCAATCTTCGGAAAGGTGTTTTGAAGATCTTTGAAGTACGCGGTATCTACTCTCGTAATATCCAAACTCTGCTCCGTAGATAGCGACTGATAATCGGCTAAAATAGCCTTGAGCTCAGCAATTCCTTCATTATTTCGTGAACTCAATAGCGCTATCCGCGTATCAAGGGCAGATTCTAGTGCTGCAACATCGATATCAATACCGAGGCGCTTCATTCGATCCGACATATTAATCACTAAAACCGTGCGAAGGCCAAGGTCTTTGATCTGCGTAAAAAGCAATAGGTTACGCTTTAAGTTCTCTACATCAGAGATTACCACAACCACATCAGGGAATTCAGGATCTCTTCGGTTTAAAAGAAGCTCTACCGCGACGCGTTCGTCAAGTGAGGTGGTGTTGAGGCTGTAAGTACCCGGAAGATCAAAAATTGTGGCCTCAAGTTCTGCAGAAAGCTTGCATTTACCGGTTTTCTTCTCAACAGTAATGCCCGGATAGTTGCCTACTTTTTGACGCAGACCCGTAAGCGCATTAAAAATTGAGGTTTTACCCGTATTTGGGTTTCCGATAAGTGCAACCTTTACTGAATGACTCATGAGTTAGCGGTCCGTTTCTAGGCAAATAAGGCTTGCTGTATCTCGTCGAATAGCAATGCGATTGCCGGCAACTAAATAATACAGCGGATCGTTTAGAGGAGCTATCTGTAACAGTTCGACTTCGTTACCCGGAAGACATCCGAGCTCCATAAGTTTTACCGGCAGACGCTCATCGATACAATCGGCAATAAGGGCTTTCTGTCCTATAGTAAGATCAAGTAATGAGCGCACTGTTCTTATTTAGAATAAATTTAAAGAGTGACAAATTTACCCCTTTTTATCGAATTCATCGCGCTCTTCACTGTTTTTAAGAATTTCAATATCTGAAA
This sequence comes from uncultured Flavobacteriaceae bacterium, assembly GCA_964618875.1. GTDB lineage: Bacteria > Bacteroidota > Bacteroidia > Flavobacteriales > Flavobacteriaceae > UBA3478. Next base: position 2,193 of record CAZUBV010000096.1, on the reverse strand, counting down.
GAAGACGCTCCATTTCTTCGGTCTTTGTGCCGTCGTAAAACCCTCGGATACGACGCTTTTTATCGACCAGAATAAAATTCTCGGTGTGAATCATATCAAAGGGTCCGCCATCACCATCTTCTTGAACAGCGAAATATGACTTTCGAGCCAATTCATAGATTTCTTTTTTAGAACCGGTAACCAAATTCCATTTCGAGTCGATCACCCCTTTTTCGAGCGCGTATTTTTTAAGTTGAGGGACAGAGTCAATTTCGGGGGTAACCGTATGTGAAAGCAGCAACACCTCATCGTCATCGATCAGCGCCTCCTGCACGTCAACCAGATTGGCGGTCATTATCGGACAAATTGTTGGGCAGGTGGTAAAAAAGAAGTCTGCCACATAAATCTTATCGGCGTAGTGCTCTTGTGTTACCGTATCGCCATTTTGGTTAATCAAGCTAAAATCTGCGATACGGTGGTATTTCTTAACATGTTGAAGGGTCGAATCAACCAGCTCGACATTCACCCCGTTGGGCTGGTAAATAGGCAATCGTTTTACTGGCTGCAGCGCCTTATAAATAAGCACCATAATCACCGCTGACAACAGTGCAAAAAACAGAAAGAATCGCTTGTAATGACTGAAGAATCTGAGCATACTACAAAGGTAGCAACCACCGGCCATTCTTTCGGTCTTTATCGGTAACTTTGTGCCTTATTTTAAAACCATGAGCGTACAGATTATTCAATTCATACTAAGCCTTTCGTTACTTATTGTGTTGCACGAACTCGGACACTTTATTCCTGCCCGACTATTCGGTACCCGAGTCGAAAAGTTCTTTTTGTTTTTTGACGTAAAATTTGCGCTCTTCAAGAAAAAAATCGGTGATACCGTTTACGGAATTGGCTGGCTTCCGCTTGGTGGCTATGTGAAAATATCTGGAATGATTGATGAATCGATGGACAAGGAGCAGCTTGCTCAACCCCCAAAACCATGGGAATTTCGATCGAAACCAGCTTGGCAACGTCTGATCATTATGCTCGGCGGAGTAACGGTGAATTTTATACTCGCCGTAATCATCTACATCGGTCTTTCGTATGCCTACGGAGAGCAATTCATAAAAAATTCATCTGTTACAGGCGGAGTTTGGGTGGTAGAAGAAGAAATCGGCAATAAAGTAGGTATTCAGACCGGTGATAAAATCATCGCCGTAGACGGAGCGCCTATCGAGCGCTTTTCATCGATCTTTTTAGAGCTCATTAACGGTAGTGAATTTACCATTGATCGCAACGGAGAACTACTTACCCAACCGATACCTGTAGATTTTATAGCCACCTTAATCGAAGACGAAAGCAAAGCCCGTTTTCTAACCTATCGAATGCCTTATGTGGTAGCCGAAATACCCGAAACCTCACAAAACAAAAACTCAGGCTTACAGGCCAAGGACCAAATTGTTCGTATCGGAAACACTCCCATCACCTATTTCGACGAAGCTAAATCAATCATTGCCAATTACGCTGGTCAAGAAATTGATCTCGAAGTCATCCGCAAAGACGAGGTTTTTACCACGACACTTCGTGCTCAGGTAAGTGATAGCGCCACACTGGGGGTAATTCCTGGAGGTCTTTCTGCACTCGATCTCGCCGATCGCGGATACCTTGAAATCGAAACCCTTAATTACAGCTTTATAGAGGCTATCCCGGCCGGAATCAATCGCGGAGTAACCACCCTTGGCTCGTATGTAAAACAATTTAAAAAGATCGTTAACCCCTCTACCGGAGCCTATAAAGGTGTTGGCGGATTCGCTGCCATCGGCAGTATGTTCCCTAACCAATGGGACTGGCAAGCCTTCTGGTCAACCACCGCACTGATCTCAATCATTCTGGCCTTCATGAACATTCTACCTATCCCTGCCCTTGATGGTGGACACGTCATGTTTTTACTCTACGAAATGATATCGGGTCGCAAACCCAGCGAAAAAGTCATGGAATACGGACAACTAATCGGATTTGCCATCTTACTCACCCTCGTTCTATTCGCCAACGGGAACGATCTCTTTCGATTTTTGTTTAAGTAACCAATGGTTTTCTCAAAAAATTAATTTGTCTTTTTAAAATATAACCTAAAAATGTATATTTGCACCCGCCTATTCAGTTAGGCTACACTCCTCCTTAGCTCAGTTGGTTAGAGCATCTGACTGTTAATCAGAGGGTCCT
>CAZUBV010000095.1:0-5470 GCA_964618875.1 uncultured Flavobacteriaceae bacterium | reverse complement strand
AGTTCTTGAAAGCGAAAACGCTATAAAGGGAGCTTATGGGGAGCTGTCTTCGGTTTACGGCGATACAGAAACTCCTCCTAGCGGAATGGATGAATTAGCGATTAGAGGGCAACTAATAGATTTAGCAGTCTCTATAATCTTTCCGCTTTACCACTAACTGTGGCCTTTAACTAATCAACGCTTTGCATGAACTTTCGAGCAACATTGGTACACATCCTATTAGGTCTGGTCTGACTCCTACTCTTGCCAGCTCGGCTGACCATCACTCCAGTGCAAGTCATTGTCCAATGAGATCCAGCGGCCGTCTGCGAGTTCAAAACTATTGTTAGGGCGGTTAGCGTCAGATGCTTTTACGATAAGACTAAGGAAAAATCGCTCCTCCTCAGCATCATCTAAATACAAAACCAATCTTCCTGAATCATGTACAAGTTTATCCACCGCCCAAAAATAAACAGTTTCCAAAATTTCGGAATAGGCAACAAGAGCAAATCGGGCTAAAAGGAAGCCGCCAAACAAAGCAAAGACATATAATTCTTGGTCGAAACCTAGGGTAAAAAGAGTCCAACCAAGAAAACCCTCCACACCTCTGGTCTGGCCACGGTTCTCAGCGATTTTGCGTCGCTTGCCGTCCATGGACAGATCTTTAGCAATAAACGCAAGTTGTTCACGAGTAGACTTCGACTTTTGAAATTGCACAGCCAACCTTTCGGCAATTAATCCCTCTAAGACGATTGACAATAAAAGCCATAGCCCTGCAAGCACCGGCGCTGCCAGTTGCTCTGAAGGGTCCATATAGAGCCAAGTAGCGAAAAGCAGAAAGACGATAAAGTTAAAGCCAACCCAGGAAACCAGAACACGCCAGATTTCCTTAACCGCCCAGCGAATAACCACGATAATCGTAATCGAGGCCACACATAGGCTCAAAAAAACTGTCGTTTGGACAGGGAACTCATCAGCCAAATACCGACTGAAGACCTTACCGAAAGCTCCGGCGACACCGATCAAGACTGCAAAGCTTAACCATGCTAGTAGTTTCTTCATTTCGCTCCTAGATTTGATTCCGGGCTTGCATCGGAACAAAGTAACACCAACTTAGAAATCTCCACGATTTAATGATCCCTACAAAACAATTTTGATATCGACTTGGCGGAAAGGGTTTAGGTTGAAAATCATGAACAGTGTTTTAACGATTGAAATTGGACTTTCGACACCGATAGCTTGCTCGACGTGCGCTGAGGATTCAGGCTCGGCTTATAAGACAATAGAGTCTAATAGCGCCCAGCAATGCAAATGGAAATTTCTTTTTGGGTAAGCAACTTGCAAGCTAGATTCCTAATTTGTATCTTTTTTCTCAGTTCATTAAAACCTCTCATAGTGAGTCTTTGGTATACCTTCAAAACCTCTTATTGGCGGGCCCCATTGTCAGTTTTTTCTGAGTTAGCTTGCCGCAGCATTCCTCCCCTTTAAGAATTTGGTTGCATTGCTGGGCATTTTTTATTTACTCGGCTACAGCGGTATCTGCAGGTTTCTGGATGGCTTGGGATCTATAGATTCGATGAGATGGTTAATCAGCGCCTTTCATCTGATCACTTTCTAACTTACCACCAAATTCTTTAAGTAATGCAAGAAAGAGCACCCCGACCTCAGGTTTCTCTAGATACCTCATTTTGCGGCGATCTCCGTTGGACACCCCCAAAGCCACGCAAACGTAGTACCAAAGCAAACGATGAAAAGAATTTCCCGGTGCAGAAAATTGGTAACCAGCTTTTTCTAAAGCAAAAAAAAGGTCATCTAAAAGATCCTCGTTTTTAGAATCAGTGATGACTTTTGAATACAGTATTTCACGCACTTTATTATCAGTTAGATCCGTGGGAGTAACTTTACCCACGTCGCCCTTAAACTCATCGGAGTCTGCAATCCAATCCGCAAAATATTTGCGAAACCTCTCGCTCCTCATAAAAGACGGAGAGTCAAAAATGCCTTGCCCACGCTGACGGCCTACATCGATTCGATAGCACCTTGCGGCGTCTTCAAAAATCTCCGCAGCTTTTGCAAAGTCACCCGTGTCGTAGAATTCGCTCGCCAACTCCATAAGATCCTTCATGGCCACCACATCACCTCTTGTGGCACGCTGCGATATTTTCTCTAATTCTTCTTTTGACATGACTTCGCTCCGATAAAGAGGGCTAACGTGCAACTTTGGCTTGTACAATTGACGATTATTAGAGTCCGAAACACGATTGTTATTGCTCTTACTTGGGTTTTATACGGCTAATCCTTGGTAAAACGATACCTACGGTCTAACAAGTGCCCAGCAACTGCTATTTGTCTTACTATGAAGCAACATAAGACCGCTTAAGTTCCTTATGCAATTAATGTTGAGGTTTTTACCCTGATTATTACTGTTTGTTGCTGTTGGCATAGTACTTTCACCTTTCCTTCTGACACCAATGTTAAGCTCCTCTGTCGACATTTTCATTTGCCAATTATTCGATATCGAATGGTCGGGTAAAGATTGTAAAAGCAAAATACCATGAGCGAAGAAACAGACAACAACGGAGAATCAATCTTTCAGGAAGCGCTTGTAGTCGATAGGGATGAGGCAATAAGTGATTTAGCAGAGGAATTTCTTGCGATTATCGTCCAAGAGCTGAACCTCAGACGCTTTAGTCGCGAGAAGTATATAGGTCAGTTGAAAATACTGATGATGAATCTCGTTTATGCAAAAGTTCACGCTAATGAGTTGCTTCGTATATCGAAGAACAGAAACCATTATTCGTTGAGGTATTTCTCCAAGACTTCTTACCAGGTGCTGGTTAACAACATCCTCGGGTCTCTCAAAGACTTGGGCCTGATCGATGAAGTCGTCTCTGGAAGATACCAAGGAGAACAAACGGTTATTAGGCCCATAGGAGCGCTCGCGGATGCAATAGACAATGTTTGCAGGCACCTGAACTTAACTTTTAGCTTGGATATGAGTAGCTGCAGTTTTATTTTTCTTGAAGATCAAACAAAAAATCTGATCAATTTTGAGGACACCGAAGAAACCACTCAGGTTGAGAGAAATATTGCCGAGATAAACAGCGCATTAGAAAACTATTTTATCGACATTTACTGCACTGACGAAGAGTTCAGTCACCAACTTATTGGCGATGGACGCGAGCCTAATCTACTAAGGAAGTACCTCAGAAGAACTTTTCGCCCTGATTTTGAGCATTGCGGCAGATTTGCCGGAGCGTGGTGGCAGAACATCAGAAGTCAGTGGAGAAGACTCATAGTGATTCACAACGAGCACACCGTTGAGTGTGATTATAGTTCGATGAATGCTTATCTCGCCTATGGAGTAGCGGGGGAGCAAGTGCCAAAAGGGGATCTTTATCATTTGGATGATTTGTCTGCGGATGAAGCACGAGGGCTTATAAAGAAGGCTTTTCTAATTATGCTCAATACTTTGTCGCGAAGATCAGCTTTAGAAACCATCAGACACAAAACGAATTGCGTGTCGATGGGTATAGCGCCAACGAATCTAGTTGATTCAATCGAGAATAAGCACGCTGCGCTATCGGAGTATTTTTACACCAATATTGGGAACAGGTTGCAAAAGATAGAAAGTGACATCTCCGAGTTGGTGATGCTTCGGGCTATCAGAGAGCGCAATACAGTTGTCTTGCCCGTATATGACTCCTTTATCATACAGTTAGACCATGCAGATTGGTTGAAAGAAACGATGCTTGATTGCTTTAAAGAAGTTGTCGGTATTGAGGGACCGGCAACTTTTGAATACGAATCACCTTACCCTCCTTTCGAGATACCAAACACTTCGGAAGAGTGGGCGAAAAGGCAAAGATACTTCGACAACAAAAGGGCTTGGGAAATTAGTCAAGGCTTGCCGCTGGACGAGGCAACAATAGCACCCAACAACGTGTTTTCACCAAGTTAACCGCAGAAAAACTGCAATAGTGAGCGAATACTATACAAAGCCATTGCTAAACCTTGGTAGATTCACCCCTGCGGAAACATGTTACGCGCAAGAGTCGCGTTCCACGACGACTGTCTTATAGCCAATGTGCGGGAGATACAGCGACCCGCGCGGGCGATTGAATTTTGTGGGCCAGCGATGATTACACTTGACGCGTAAGTAAACGACTTCACTCGAAGTAGACCAACACAAGGGAGGGAAAACCCCCACAAAAACAAAGCTATATAGCGATAAAGCTGGCGCTATTGACAAGGCGTGTAGACTCTCAGAGTGAAAAGAGCATCGGAAAATTTCGTGGTCGAACCATATCAGCCCGCTCCCCGCCACCCTTCCCCCATCTTTGACTTGCCAACAGATGGTTTGGGAAGGTTTTTAAAACTGTATGGACAACTCACCCATTCTTACTTTCAAGCATGCGAACGAATCGAGTATCCAAACCTTACATATGTCGCACCTCAGAGATTGCATGCTCTTGGTAACGAGATCGAGAACGAAGTTACAAAATTCTATTCTGACTACTATGACCATGAACAAGTCAATGAAATGCTCTTATCTTGTCTTGATAGCTTCAAAATGGTTCTTCGGGAGATTCAAGGAACTGCAGACCTCCAACAAATCATCCAGGGCGAGAACGAGACAATAAAACTACTTAGCAAAGAAAAGTGGGAAGGCGATCTACTATACATTGACGAAACAATTGGGACCGCGCTCAATGAATTATTGGAATGGGCAATAAGTCCCTCGAGAGCAGATTATTTCAAGGTGGCAGGTGCACTCCATTCGATACCAACAACCTACACTCCTTCAAAAATAAACTTCCGGAAGTGGTTTTTGGCATTCATTGAACATGGAATCTCGCCTTCTAAAAATACTTATCTCTTGTCACTAAAGAGGCAATATAGAGATTACTTTTCCGTAGTATCTGAATTTCGTTATGCTGCGGATCATATCTTTAACAGCTCTAGCTTTAGGGTAATTGGCGAGAGAGGAATGTCTAAAATTGTTTTCAGCGATATGTATACGATAGAGATAGCCACCCTCTTGTCCGACTTTGGCGAAACTCGGAGCGATTATGAAATTGAGATTGGTAACTTACTGATGGACTTCGGAGAGCATATTCTCGGCCAATCTAATTGACAGGCTTCGTAATTAAGGACATGCAACAATGAAAGAGTTAAGCACAGATCTTGAGGTCTTTACGCAGTTAAGAATTGAAAAAATAGTACCAGCAACGATTATGACTCCGAGTTATCCGGATCTTATATACCAGTGTGGCTGTGGAGAGGCGCATAAGCTCGAAACGACTTTACACCTCTTGTGCGCTAGACCTGTGCAATTCTTCTTCTCATGTGAAAACGAAGTTGTGACTCTGGTCAGAGTGAAAGGTTTTTTCCGAAAGAAAGTAGAAGAAAAGTGGTTTACCAGCTTCGATACATTCAAGTTGGCTGTTTCAAAGTTGCAGAATATGGGCATCCTCTATTCTTGAGGGTG
>CAZUBV010000094.1:0-5553 GCA_964618875.1 uncultured Flavobacteriaceae bacterium | reverse complement strand
GAGTAGCGGAAGCCTACTGGTCTGCTCATACATGGCCTTAAGACGCATACTCCAGCCGGCGCTAATACCACCACCATGGTGCATTTTATTCGCATCCACTAAATCATAGGTCACGCAGCTTCCCATATCAATTACGAGAACTGCTTTTCCTGAAAACTTAGTCACCGCAGCAGCAACCAGTGCCTTGCGGTCAGCCCCAAGCCTTGTTAAGTCGTCATAGCGCGAATCAAAATTCAGTGGCGTAGTTGCCGATAATTCCATAACCGGAATACCCTCTAGAGACTTGCCTATCAAATGTTTAGCATCTTCGGCAACACTTGAAACCAGCGCCCTTTCCGTCTGCGGAAACTGATTTCTTAACCCCAACAACGATTGTTCCAAAGTGCTTTTTTCAACAACCCAAGCCTTTTGAATCTGATCGCCCACAAATACAGCAACTTTTGCGCGAGTATTTCCGATATCTACTACTAAATTCACCGTTTAAATATCGTGATTTGCTCGCTTGACACCATTTTTTCACCCTTTTATTTTTTAGTAGTAATTTTAAAATTATATTTGCACCCGCTTGGAAGCAAGCAAGGTCGGTACCTTAGCTCAGTTGGTAGAGCAACGGACTGAAAATCCGTGTGTCCCTGGTTCGATTCCTGGAGGTACCACTTAAAGCACAAAAAGCCCATTCCCAAAGAATGGGCTTTTGTTGTTTTTGGGCGCGAGCAAAGCTGGCTTGGACGAGCGGCCGAGAACAACAAAAGAATGCCCGCGAAGGCGGGCATTCTTTTTGTATTTTCAGGTGCGGGACCAAAGGAAAAGCGAGCGCAGCGAGCTATCTCCTGGAGCAAAAAAATCAGGTTATCTTTACCTCCTAACCAATTACAAATGAAAGACTGCCCACTCTGCAAATCACCCTACGGCTATGCCCTTGGAGACCTTTTTGCCTGCCCTGAATGCGGACACGAATGGAACACTGAAGAAACCGAAGAAAAAGAATCTGTTGTAAAAGACGCAAACGGAAACATTCTAGAAAATGGAGACTCTGTGGTAGTCATAAAAGACCTGCCTGTAAAGGGGGCTCCAAAACCCGTTAAAGCCGGAACCAAGGTTAAAAACATTAGGCTAACTGACGGCGATCACAACATCGACTGCAAAATTGATGGCTTCGGATCAATGGCCTTAAAATCAGAATTCGTTCGCAAGGCATAAACCACACAAAGCGGTGGTTTTAACTAACTAAAATTCAAAAAGTTAGATATAAAAATAATTCTTGACCATTTTAATCTTTGCATCTGTTTTTAGCATAATTTCGGCCCACTTTGTAATCGTCAATTTATACTTAAAAACATGAAAAAATCATTCTTACTTATTGCAGCTGCTATCACTTTAGTTGCTTGCCAAGGAAAACCTGTTGCACCTGCTGCAGAAGCTGTTGAACCAACTGAAACTACAGAAGAAGTTCAAGTAGAAGTAATCACTGATTCAATCGCAGTTGAAGCAGAACAAATCGAAGAACTTCCAGCTACTGAAGAAGCTCCTGCAACTGAAGAAACTCCTATAACTGAGGAGTCAGCAAACTAATCACATTTTTCTAAAGTGTGAAAAGGCCCCATCTGGGGCCTTTTTTATTCTTCGATAGTTTGATCTATTTCACTAAAAGATGCATAAATCTTAAGAATCGCCAACCCGAACAAGGCTCCCGAAATAATAAACAGCGAATTGTAGATTCCTTCAATACTAAACGAAAGTCGAATTAGAACCGTAGTAATAACAAAACCCGTATTGCGTAACAGTTTAAAATTTTCTTTAGTGAGTCCGTATGAGAGCAGCAATACAAGAACGTCACAAAGTATAAGTACCGTAAAGAAATCTTTATAAAAAATAGCATTTAGATTGTTCTCCATCCCCTTGAAAAGATGAACAGCGGTAGTAGTCACATAGATATAGTCTACAAGATGAATTACACTAATTACCGCGATAATCCCAATGAGTACTACTGCTAAACGCTTTTTATATAATCGAAACGTTTGCTCCGCGTTCTCTGCTGGCTCTAGTAGTTTTCGGACAATTAATTGATTTCGTATTCGAGTGAAAAATACGATGATGGTAAGCAGAACTAAAACGGATATCAAATCGACAAGAAGCTGAATGACTTCTTTGTTGGTAAACGAAATCAGACTTAAATCGATCTTGGCTATGTCCCCAAATATTCTTCGAATAAGAATAAGCGCAATGATTTCAAATTGCTTTAGAAGCGAAGTGGTGAACGAACGAGGTAGGTAATAAATGAGAATATAAATCTCAAAAACAAGAATAAACGAAAATGGCGTGTAAATCGCACTAATTGGATTCTCAAATAAATCCGCGCTCATATTCGGAAAACTTCCCAGATGATATAGCCCAACAAGCAGTAGGTGAATTAAAAAGCCAACTATAGAGGATACAAGGGTAAGCCGCTCTAGCCTTTTAACTACCTTTTGTGAAAACAGTGCTGTATATAACTTTTCCATCTATCTACTTACTTTTGAGTAATCTAACCTTCGATTCATTAAGTTGAACCAAAGCGGAGGAAATAACGCTATTACCATCGAGGTTGTGTATCCAAAAGGCAACTGCGGACTAGACTCAATACTCTCGAGCAACTGATATTTCTTCGATGCCCTATGATGGTGATCGCTATGGCGGGTAAGTTCATAAAGAACCATCCTGCCGATTATATGATTTGAATTCCATGAATGTTTAGGCGTCACACGTTCATAGCGTCCATTAACCAAAACACGTTCAAGACCATAATGCTCTATATAATTTATGGTCTCGAGTAAAAGTATTGCAACCAAGGCTATTAGTAATCCATACAGTAGTCCGCTAAATCCAAAAATGAAAAAAAGAATAACAAGGTAAATTACCTCAACACTAAAAAATACAAGCAAACGATTTTGTAATGACCAGAATGATTTACCATTCTCGTGAAGTAATTTTCTTTGAATTTGAGCTGCGGAAAATAGTTGTCCCAAAATTGAGCTTACCCAAAAGTGATAAACGGACTGACCCTTTCTTGCACTAGCAGGATCTTCTGGGGTAGCAATATTCTTATGATGCCCTAAATTATGCTCAATAAAGAAATGCATATAAAGGGCTGGGATTAGAAGAATCTTAGCCGTTAACTGTTCTGGAGCGGTAATCCTATGACCCAGTTCATGTGCAACATTAATACCATTAGTGCCCACGACAATCCCAATGGAAAGCACTAACCCAATGCGTTCGAACACCATTAATTCATTAAAAACAAGTAGACTTATACCATAATACACCGTTGCAAATACAATTGGTACATTTAAGTAAAGTAGCAAGTCAAAAAATCGATTAAGGGCTCGGTGTGATTTCTCATCTTCTGTATAGCCACTATCTGTCGAAGTAAAGAAAAGTTCAAATAGCGGTATCAACCCGAAAGCATATAATACCGTTGAAAAACTATACCAACCACGAAGCTCGAGTGCCAAAACACAACTCATCGGAATAGTATAAGCCAAAAGATATTTTAGATCTTTCATTTTCAACAATTTAACTCGTTAAATTACCTTAAATAATTGTGTCGAACAATTAATTTTCGCCCAATTCTAAAAATTACCGCCACTACTATAACCGCGAAGGCAAGTTGAACGGATCGTATTGCCGAAGTATACTCACCTCCAAACCCTACGACATGCTTCGAATAAATACCGTAAAGGGCCCAAAGAACAGGTACCAGATAAAACACCGTGGCAGATCGTATGTAGGTAACAACGCTAATTATTACAATAACCCCCAGAATAAGGCTCATCCATAGTTCTGGAGCAATTCCGAAACCCTTCCAGTCAACACCAATGAGTACTGCCGTTACGTTGGCAACAGTGGCGACTGTGATCCATCCGAAATAGAGATCAAACACGAATCGGGCTAGTTTAAGATCTCTAGAGGTAGATGAAACTTGGGCTAGTTTTGAGGTAATTCGGATCAAGCTATACAGTAATACGAGCATGAGCATGAGAGAAGTATAGAGATACAAATAATGCCAGCTCAGTATCCAGGCCATATTAGCTAGGGCATTTACAACCCACCAGGGGGTAACTCTGAGTATCACTAGTTCATCGACTTTTCTTAAGGTAAGTACGCGTATCACATAGGCCAATAGTCCCGCATAAATAACCCCCCAAATACTGAATGTAAAACCTGCGGGAGTAAAAAGATTCGGATACAGCTCCGAGACATCACCAGTAGTTCTGCCTGCAATTGGCAAGGCATTTGCCAGTGCGTTCATAAGAATAACACCTACAAAAGCAATAAGCGTTATCCACTTGGCTGTACTTATTTTCATAGTAAACTTTTAATTAGAATCTCAGCAGCGCATACCCCATCAGTTGATACTGCGTTAAGGTAGTGAGCGCCGAGGTTGCGACCTCAAGCCCGGGTATCAATTGATCTTTGGCTATCTTCCGCTTAAACATGCTCTGAGAGCATACTACCACGCGCACTCCATTATCTAAGAGTTCTTTGTATAAAGGTGTATGCGGATTAGCGACCCCAAATTTTTCACGATAAAGCTGGTCATTCATAATGGTCCAAATCGCACCTCCGTGAACGGCAACTACTACATTCAGATTCTCCTTTGGCACCCCTCCCATTACATGAAGATTTAGCAGTCGCGCAAGCTGATTAACTGAAAAGGATACAGCCGTTTTGTCTTCATCGCTTGTGGCAAGATCAACTACTATGTTGTAAGTTAAAGATGGGTCGGGTTTGAGATCGGCCATCGGGGCATCTGCTATGGCTCCATAACCATTGATTACCGGATTTACAGGGGTTTGGGCCTGTATCATGGACAACGTAGCCATACAAAGAATAAAAAAATATCTCATCGAGATGTAATGTAAGTTTGATTAAAGCTACGAGGAAGTACCTAGCAATCCAAACTAAACCAGCAGTAGTACCAAGGTAAGCACGGCTCCTGCAACGGCAAAATACAAGCCCTTTTTATAGATAGGGGCACCTGTATTAAACATAAAAAATGCGGATATCGAAAAGAACATAAGCGAGATCCCAAAGAATATAGCTAGCCAAAATAGTGGGTTGGTCGTGTTCATTAGGTGTAGCTTATTCATCTTGGCGAGCACAGCAGGATATTTCGTTTCTGTGTAAGTTGCCTCACCCGTAACCGTACTATACATACCACCCTCATTAAAGTAGATTACATCTCCCTCAGTTTTTTCGATTCGAACACGAGTACCTAAGGCGCTACCTAAGTTGTCGGCTGTAAGACCTGACTCAATTGTCTTTTCAACTACTACTTTCTTCTTAAAAGTGTCTGTATTTCTGAAGGTCAGCACAATTCCGCTGAAGGCGTAAACTGCCATAATTCCAGCTAAAAAGAAGCCGAGGTATCTGTGAAATTCGCGGAATTTTTCTTGAGACTTTCTACTCATAATTTTTTATTTAAAACGAGTCTAAATTACAGCCTCGATTTAATTTATAAAAGGCAAATCTAATTATTATCTCCAATTCGTGAGGCCTCTTCAGCCGAACCGT
>CAZUBV010000093.1:0-5631 GCA_964618875.1 uncultured Flavobacteriaceae bacterium | reverse complement strand
TCAATTTCTATGAGATGGTAATTATCGGAACGTTGAAGGATTCGAGCATTTAAAATTGCTTTTTTTGCTCCCTCAACAGGTTTTAGGTAGGCAAAAGATTTGTTGCTATCAGGTTTTCGAATCAACCAATGTTCTAGTCGAAAGTGTTCTGCCGGAATTGAACCAGAAACCCACGCCCAATATATTTTTTTAGGTAAATGCTCGGCAAATGCTTTATTCATTCGGCTAAGCGCCTTAGATGTTTTTGCTAGTAATACGACACCTTTTGTAGGCCGATCGATTCGATGTATCACGCCAAGATAAGCTTCACCTGGCTTATTGTAGGTCTCTACCAGGTACGATTTTACTAAATCTGATAACGGAGTGTCACCGGTTTGATCGCCCTGCACTAACAGGCCTGAAGGTTTATTTACTGCGATAAGGTGGTTGTCCTCAAAAAGAACTTCAATCACTAATATTGTTCGTTTTCGTTAGGAAAGTCAGAAGATTTTACATCACTGACATAACTGGTTAAAGCGGTGTTAATCTGCTTATCTAGATTAAGATAGCGTCTCAAAAAGCGCGGACTAAACTCAGTGGTCATGCCCAACATGTCGTGAAGTACTAACACCTGCCCGTCTACTCCGCCACCGGCACCAATGCCAATTACCGGAATTTGAATGGTTGCGGCCACTCGCTTTGCCAGCGATGCAGGTACTTTTTCTAAAACTAAGGCGAAGCAGCCTAATCGCTCTAGTAATTGTGCATCTTCAACTAACTTTTCCGCCTCCGCGTTCTCTTTTGCTCTAACCGTGTAACTTCCGAATTGATAAATCGATTGAGGGGTTAGCCCAAGATGCCCCATAACAGGAATACCTGCTCCTAGGATTCGTTTTAAAGAATCTTTGATTTCTTCGCCACCTTCAATTTTTACTGCATGCGCGCCACTTTCTTTCATGATACGGATGGCAGAGCGCAAGGCCTCTTTTGAATCACTTTGATAACTGCCAAACGGGATATCTACGACTACTAGTGCTCTTGAGGTACCTCTAACTACACTGCTTGCGTGATAGATCATTTGATCAAGGGTGATAGGAAGGGTAGTTTCGTGACCTGCAATTACATTACTGGCCGAGTCTCCCACTAGAATCACATCAACTGCTGCAGCATCTACCATTTTGGCCATAGTAAAATCGTATGCGGTAAGCATCGCGATTTTTTCACCCTGCTGTTTCATTTCTTGCAGTGATTTTACCGTGATACGCTTATAAATTTTTTTAGCTGTTGACATGTTTCAAAGTATTTTCACACAAAAGTAAATCTAATATTTATGATGACATTGCTAAACCCAATACTGCTGATAGGATGTTTAGTTTCTTTAAGTGCAATACAAGCTCAAATAAAAGATGATCCTAAAGCGTTTATCTATTCATTTTTTAATGCCTTTCATAACCGTGATACAGTTGTACTATCAAGTTTCTTCATTTCAGAGGCTAGGCTTGTAAGTATTCAGTACCGTGAAGACAAGCCCTTACTCAAAGAAGAATCTGCTGCTGAATTTCTAGAGGCAATAGGAGCAATTCCCTCTGATCTTCTTTTTGAAGAGCGTTTAGGTGATTTAGAGATTATTTCTGCTGAGGCTATGGTGATTGTTACTTCTCCTTATAGCTTTTATGTTAACGAGAACTTTTCTCATTGTGGAACAAATGTGTTTACATTACTACCGGATGGTGACTCATTTAAGATTTTAGCTTTGTATGATACACGACTCAAGGCGTGCTCTAACAATCCGACAGATTGACTTTTATAGCTAATCCTCCTTGGGAAGTTTCTTTGTATTTGGTAGACATATTTTTGGCAGTATCCCACATGGTTTCAATGATTTGATCTAAACTTACACGAGTTTCACCCGTTTTTCTGCCAAGAGCAAGTTCACTAGCGTTTATGGCTTTAATGGCTCCCATTGAATTTCGTTCTATGCATGGAATTTGTACCAGCCCGGCTATTGGATCGCAAGTAAGTCCTAAATGATGTTCCATCGCAATTTCTGCTGCACTTAAGCATTGCTCAGGGGTACCGCCCATGAGTTCGGTCAAAGCAGCTGCGGCCATCGCCGATGATACACCTATTTCTGCCTGACATCCACCCATTGCAGCAGATAGTGTAGCATTCTTCTTGAACAGTGTTCCAACTTCAGCAGCGATTGCTAAGAAACGCTCAATTTCATTACTACCTGCATCGTGATTTTCTATTACTAAATAATACATTAACACAGCTGGGATCACTCCGGCACTTCCGTTGGTAGGGGCGGTTACCACGCGCCCCATAGAGGCGTTTACTTCATTTACGGCAATTGCAAAAGCACTTACCCATTGTAAAATTTGTCTGAATTTAACTTCCGATCTTCGAATTGCTGCCAACCATTCCCTAGCATTGTTGTATTGTGTATCGACGATAAGACTCTGGTTCATTGCCGCTGCACGACGAATTACTCGTAATCCTCCTGGCAGCTCTCCTTCAGTATGACAGCCTGTATACATAGCCTCTAGCATTACGTTCCAAATTGCCGAAAACCGCTTATGTACATAATCGGCACCATATCGATCTATTTCATTTTCTAATACGAGATCACTAATCTTTTTGCCATGAAGATTACAATGGTTGAGCAGATCTTTTCCGTGATTTGAAGGGTAGATATAGGTGTAGTTTGGTTCTTGTTTTGAAGTAAAGTCACTTTTGTTAACTACAAATCCACCACCCACAGAAAAGTAGGTTACTTCTAGCTCAGTTGTACCGAAATGCGCTTCAATGATGATTCCGTTCGCATGTTCCTTCAAAGCCTTTCGATGAAAAATAATTTGCTCTTCCGGATCAAAACGTATTATATGTTTCTTGAACGCTAAAACTTGTTTCTTAGCATAGATCTCGGCAAGTATTTTTCGAAAGGATTCCTCGCTGTCGCTCTCATAATTTGCGCCACTTAGACCAAGAAGCACAGCTTTGTCGGTTGCATGTCCTTTACCGGTAAGAGCTAATGAGCCATATAAGTGAATGTTTATTGTCGTTAGCTTTTGTAAACTAAGACCTTGTTTTACGCACTCTTTTTCAAATAGCAAAAGCGCTCTCCATGGTCCTAGGGTGTGAGAACTGGATGGGCCAATGCCAATACTTAACATTTCGAATGCACTGATTGCGCTCATTTTTTGTCTATATATGACCTAAAAATAGGCTAAATTATGACAGCTTGTCAGTCTTTAACAGATGGCACAAATCTTGACTTTTTAGCTGCAAAACGCAAATAAAACAGTTATGAGCAAAATTATAGGTATTGACCTTGGTACAACCAATTCTTGCGTGTCTGTAATGGAAGGGAATGACCCTGTGGTTATTCCAAACGCAGAGGGTAAACGTACTACTCCTTCTATGATTGCCTTTGTAGAAGGTGGCGAAATTAAAGTAGGGGATCCTGCAAAGCGCCAAGCAGTCACCAATCCACATAAAACGATTTACTCGATTAAGCGATTCATGGGTAGTTCGTTCTCAGATATAGCAAACGAAGTAGATCGTGTGCCTTATAAAGTGGTAAAAGGTGATAACAACACCCCTAGAGTAGATATTGACGGTCGTTTATACACCCCTCAAGAACTCTCTGCGATGATTCTTCAGAAGATGAAAAAAACAGCAGAGGATTATTTAGGGCAAACCGTTTCTCGTGCAGTTATCACTGTTCCTGCATACTTTAACGATGCACAGCGCCAGGCTACAAAAGAAGCCGGTGAGATTGCGGGTCTAACTGTTGAGCGCATTATCAACGAGCCGACTGCTGCTTCACTAGCTTATGGTTTAGACAAGAAAAACACCGATCAAAAGATTGTGGTTTTCGACTTTGGAGGTGGAACACATGACGTTTCGATTCTCGAGTTAGGTGATGGCGTATTTGAAGTACTTGCAACAGATGGGGATACTCATCTTGGAGGTGACGATGTAGACCAAAAGATAATTGATTGGCTCGCTTCTGAATTTGAATCAGAAGAAGGGATTGATCTGAGAAAAGATGCCATGGCACTTCAGCGTCTTAGAGAAGCAGCAGAAAAAGCGAAAATTGAACTTTCTTCATCTGCATCGACTGAAATCAACCTACCTTATGTAACGGCTACTGCTAGCGGACCAAAACACCTTGTGCGTTCGCTTAGTCGCGCCAAATTCGAGCAATTAATAGCCGATCTAGTTGAGCGAACTATAAGACCTTGTGAGTCTGCTCTTAAGTCTGCAGGACTTTCAAAAAGCGACATTGACGAGATTATTTTAGTAGGTGGTTCTACGCGTATTCCTGCGGTTCAAGCAGCTGTTGAAAAATTCTTTGGAAAAGCGCCTTCAAAAGGTGTAAACCCAGACGAAGTAGTGGCGGTTGGAGCTGCGATTCAAGGAGGCGTACTTACCGGAGACGTAAAAGATGTGTTGTTACTCGATGTAACGCCGCTTTCTTTAGGTATAGAAACTATGGGTGGTGTAGCTACTCGATTAATCGAATCTAATACCACTATTCCTACCAAAAAGTCTCAGGTGTTTTCAACTGCAGCGGACAATCAGCCTTCAGTAGAAATTCACGTCATTCAAGGGGAACGCCCTATGGCCGCCGACAATAAAACGATCGGACGTTTTCACCTAGACGGCATTCCGCCAGCACCAAGAGGCACACCACAAATCGAGGTGACTTTTGATATTGATGCTAACGGTATTATCAAGGTATCTGCTACAGATAAAGCTAGCGGAAAAACTCAAGACATTCGTATAGAGGCTTCTTCAGGTCTAACTCAAGAAGAGATTGACCGTATGAAGGCAGAAGCTGAAGCAAATGCAGATGCGGATAAAAAAGCAAAAGAGTCTGCTGAAACCTTAAATGAGGCAGATCAGATGATCTTCCAAACCGAAAAGCAACTTTCTGAGTTCGGCGACAAACTCTCTGCAGATAAGAGAAAACCTATCGAAGAGGCCCTCGAAGAGCTTAAAAAAGTACATCAAACTAAAGAGTTGGATGCGATCAAACCCGCTTTAGATAAAATCAACGAGGCTTGGAAAGCCGCTTCTGAAGAACTGTACAAAGCGCAAGCAGAAGCAGGTGATTCGCAAAATCCTACCGGTGGCGCACAAACAGGTGGCGCAGATAGTGCTTCAAATGCATCGGGCTCGGACAGTGTCGAAGATGTAGATTTTGAAGAGGTGAAATAACTATTCAACATCTTACTTCAAACATAAAATGGGCAGTGAATTTATTTTCACTGCCTTTTTTATTTTTCTGAGAATTCCTCTTATATTTGCCCCCCGAATAGGAGAGATGGCAGAGTGGTCGAATGCGGCGGTCTTGAAAACCGTTGAGGGTCACACCTCCGGGGGTTCGAATCCCTCTCTCTCCGCAATAACAAAAGCCCTTACACGTATGTGTGAGGGCTTTTTATTTGCAGCGCCTCTAAGCTATGGCTTAAGAAGGCGCAGCAAATGAAAAGCACTAAGCTGCCAGAGGCAGCAAGGGCTTTTGGTGTTAAGCTTCCCCCTAACGGGATCACCGAGCGCTTCAGGCGCGAGGCTAATCCCTTTATGAGTTATAGCGAAACCGAATAATAAGGGCGGCAGAGAACGTAAGAAGGCCTACCA
>CAZUBV010000092.1:0-5761 GCA_964618875.1 uncultured Flavobacteriaceae bacterium | reverse complement strand
CTGCTAAATCTTGTGCATATCAATTACTTAAACACAAAAAACTTTAAAGAAATTCAAAAAGTTATGTAACAAATCGGGTTATTTTGCATCCTTACTATAGGATAGTACTATACAAGTTCTAGGATAGGTAGAATTCTGAGATAAAAAATTTGGGAATTTTGGCTATGCTAGCAAAAAAAAGCTTGCTCGAAGAGTTTCACAGAATTATAAATTATTCAACAAAAATGTTTCAGTAAATATCATCCAGTAAAGCGTAACATTTATTAAAAAGGATGGTTTACAGTTCACAAGGGTTATACGGTTAATAAGTACACATATGGAAAGCAAATTACCACGTAAAGATTTACAACATAAAAAAGAGCGAGAGCAGGTTCTAATTGCCTATTTAGAGGGGCAACTAAGCCCTCAAGAAGAACACGATTTGTGGGCTTATTTAATTCAAGATGCCAGCATGTACGAGGAATTGGTTCATCTTGCTAATGTGAAAGAAGTGCTTTTATCTGGTTCGCATGAAAGACAAGCGCAATCAGGTGCAGCAAAGCTCGTGGGTAGTGGTGAGGTTAAGGATAGGGTTGAAAAGGGAGCATTTGGAAAGGGGTTGCCGCTATATTAGGTGCGGTAGCGCTGTTATTGTCGCTATATTGGGGGTTTTCAACTCAGGATAGTTATGATGATTTAGCACTTGATTTATCTCCAAAGGAGCAGTTGGATACTAAGGTCTATAGAGGGGAAGTTGAGCAAAATGGAATTAAACAAAATGGAGCTGAGCAAGATACTGACCCTATTTTGTTGGAAGTACAAGCATTGGTTGCTGCCGATGAATATGGGTTGGCCATTGAGCTAATTAACGAGTTGTTGGTCAATGAAGCGAGAGCGGCGGTGTTGTCATTTTGGACCCGGATAGATTTAGAGGTGGCTAAAGGGATGTATACCTACAATTTGGGGGATAAAGATGAGGCATTGGAGGTGTTCTTGGAAGTAGAGCAGAAACTGGATAAAGTGGAAGCGGATTCGATGCAATCGGAAGGGCTTAGTCTTACGCGTTTAGCTGAAAAGAGGGATAACGTATACTGGGTAATCGCTCAAAGTTATTACGCGATGAATGAACCAGCTTTAGCAGTTAATTATTTTGAAAAAATTGTAGCATTGGATGGGTCTTACAGCCGTGCAGCAGCCAATTACATACAGGCTTTGAAAGCCGACTAAAGAGTATTTAAGCTAGGGTGCTATGTTACAAGGCATCTCGGAATCGTAACTGATTGGTAGCCCATAAAAGAATGAAGAACACCAAGCTAAGGATATAAATGCTGCTGAGAGGGGTTGTTTGTAAGCGGATGGGCTCACCTATGTATTGAAATGCTCCCCAGTAATGTGGGTTAGCATTGTCGCTGTAAAGTAAAGCTAGTTTCGCCCTTCGAATGGCTGTTGTAGTAAGCTCACCATCAGTCATTTGCCGGTAAAATAGATTGGATAGTTTGAGAGCATGGGCATCGGTTATGGCCCATGCATTCATCAGCATTCCTTGAGTGCCGGCATAGAGTAGTGCTCTGCTAAAACCGAGCATCCCGGAGCCCTTCATTCTGTTGCCACTACCGGAGGAGCAGGCGTTAAATAGTGCAATTTTCGGACTTATGTTGAGGTCAAATAACTCATAAGCATACAAACTAGACGGACCTTCTGTCAGAACAGGATTCTCAGATTCTGTGGTAGGAGGTGGTGAAACACTAAATAAGATTCTTGAAAACAAGGGGTTTGCTTCGTTTACGATACTATGACTTGCCACATGGAGAATTCCAGCTTGAGCGGCTGTTTCTATGAACCGAGTTTTGCTTGCTTGGTCATTTAGATATTGCTGGGTTCTAATGTGAGGTTCAAGCATATAGGCTGCTGAAGTTATTTCGGTAGGTGCATTTTTTAGGTAGGGGTAGGGTAATTGTTCAAAGGTATTATTACTGGTTGATGTAGCTGCCGAAGTTGCCGATGATGTAGTTGCCGAATTTGCCGATGATGGTACTGTTAGCGAGCGCAAATTATGAGCTTCTGTTGTGGCATAGTCACTAAAATCAGCGATACCAAATCCTACAAAATTAGTCTCAGTAGTATTAAATAAAGATGGTCGGTTCGCTAGTACTCGTTGGTAGTATTCTAATGAAGGATAGTGCTCTATGAGAATGTGCTCAATTAAGTAACTTGTCGATCCATAAGAAGTCGGACTGCTAGGTGTTGAAGTGGGTAACACATCGAATGGCAGCGCAAAAAGTAAGGGATCTTGAATGACTACTAGTTGTTTGGTTTTGGATTCTATAACATCAGCTAAGCCTAGTAATTCATAGATTCGGTACAAATGTTGTACATTGGTTTGCCCTGACTGTAGTTGATCAATGGCCTGCGTGATAAAGCGAACCGTGTCTGGGGGCATGGGAATTATTTTTTGTTTGATCCGATGACGAGTTAGGTTAATAAGAATAAGGTGTCCTTCCACTTCAGTCAGATGTACTACCTGGGTATTATACGCTAGTTTTTTTTGTAGTTCTCGTACATCACTTGGAGATAATGGAGTAGTTCGGCTTTGATTTCTTACCGACCTGAGTAATTGAGACCGCTCAGAAGTGAATTGTTCTATATTCGATTGTATGAGTGTTCTCTTGACAGGATCTGATTCTTGAATGTACTCACTGCGCAAATTTTGAGTAATTTCCCGTAGATATTGCTCTCTAGCAGCATCTTGATCTTTAAGAGATTCAATAATTTTCCGGTCTTGAATGCCTAAAGAAACCTGATTTAATGTTTTTATCTGATCCAAAAGTGCAACGGCCTCTGAATCTCTTTTTTCATTTTTATACATGGTGTACATGACCAAGAAAGCTCGATTGTACGATTCGACCTGAAACCAAAAACCTGAGCTTAGATTGCTGCTCAGCTGAACTCTAGTTACGATTTCATCTACTAATTTCTCCATGCGTTGAATGGCAAAATCAGTAAAACCTTGGTGGTAAGCCCATTCGTTACGAAGGCTTTCGTACCTAATAAATTGCCCAAATCGAAGTTGTTGGCTGTTGAAGGGTTCCAATTCATCGAGTAGTAGGGGTATCTGACTATGCCGCTCACTATCAAGATAAATTTCAGCGAGTAGAACCGTGGATTGAGTGAAGAGCTGAGCATCCTGCTGGTCACGAGCAATTGACTGAATACGTTTTAAGGTTTCGATGGCCTTTTTATACTCTTTACTTTCCTTGTAAATCTCTGCTTTTTTGGTGGCTAATCGAGCCCAATCAAAAAAATCTACATCCGGATTCAATAGATTTATTGCTGTGTTCAACAGCCCAATAGAGCGGGTTTTATTTAACTCATAATCCCAAGACTGAACGGCTTTTAGATAGGCTATGCCAGCCTTCTCTTTCTTTGTGCCTATGCTCACTGCAATCGTTTCGGCTCGGTTTAAATAATCTTTGGCAGCCAAGGTATTTCCAGTCTGAATGTTCTGTAAAAATAAATTTTGACTAATAATCAACATATCCTGAGCATTGTTGTTACGTTGTGCCAATTCATAGGCATCGTTCATAATTGCCGCATACTCGTTTTGTTTCCCTTGGTTTAAGTAAGCAAGACCAAGGTTGTTAAGTAATTGGGATTGTTGCTGATCGTTACGCTCTGGATGTAATAAGGCAGTTAGGGTGTTTTCGGCCTCTTTGTGTTTCCCAATTTGATTTAAACAGACTCCATAAAGATTGATACTCTGAAAATGCAACCTTTGTACCTCCAACAGTTCTTTTGGGAGTGTTTCGATGAGTGGAATTAGGCCATTTTCCAAGGTTTTAAGCACTTCGCTATATAGTCCTGAACTAAATTGGGCGTAACTAATAGCCAAAAGGATTCGAGCTTTGGAGGTAGTATTTGGAAGCTCAAAAAAGGGTCCATGGGCATTATAGCGTTGAATGAGCGTAGGGTAGTCTCCTTTATTGTATTGGTACCAGAGATCACTGCTCAGTAGTAAATCACGCTCTAATTGTATTCTTAGCTTATTTTGGTCAGTAGTACGACTTTGACCGCGCTCGAGTAGCAATAACTGCTCGCTGAGTTGCTTGTATCTATTGTTAAGCCGAGCAAAAAGAATCGTTACTTCTTCCGTGTTTAGATACTGATTAATATTCTGAGCAGCAATCATAGAATAGACCATAACTGCTAAATAATGACCAGGAATAGTTCCGAAAACCTCATTATTAACTCGGTGAGAGGCTAAATTCAATAAATTTTCCGACAGTTTTACCGCTTCTAACGAGTCCCGAATTTTGGGGATTAATTTTGTTTGTAGCTGCTGACTAAGTTCCTTTTTATTTACTAGTTCAGTTTCATAAATAAGCGACAGGTAGGCAAATAGAGCTTCACGGTCTTCAATGGCTACTTTGCTGTAATATTCACTTAGGCTATTGGACTGCAGGCTTTTGGGGAGGTTTTCCTGGTTCACCAACTCTGCCCATTTTAACACAGGATCATACAGAGGGCTTGGCTTTGTGGCAATAGAATCCAGATGGAGTTGATCGACTCTAAGATTTGGATTCCCACTGGTCACTGCTACTGCTTCTGCCACTGGCGTACACAGTAGCAGTAGAACAGAAATAGAGAATAGAGTAAAGCAACAAGCTTTATTTGTAAACTTGTGAGGGAGTGGCTGCATTTTTGGGCCGTTTGTGTAACACTAAGCCTCAAAATAACATTTTTTAGCTTACACACTTAAAAAAGCTTCGTCAAAAACACGGTAATTTTTATCAAAAAAAAAGGCTCCAAAGTTAACCTTTGAAGCCTCTATCTGTCATTATTGTGTAACCCTATATCGAATATTCGATCTATACATGGTACCATGTATACTGGTTATGACAGTATGTTGTCTTACCAATCTGGTCGGTGAACAATTGGCTTATAAATGATATCGAACTCAGTTTCTTGGGTTGGAATTAATACTTCTTGATCATTGCTGGGTGCTTCTGTGGCTATTTCTGTGCTTGTCTGAATAGGTGCGCAGGCGAAAGCAAATGCAGAAAGTGCTAAAATGAAGAAGGTGTTCTTAAGTGTTTTCATTGGTTTATCCCTAATTGTTTTTTGTGTGTATGTGTTTTTTTTGTGTCCGTTCTACTAATAAGGATTCAAAATAAGGTGATTTGTTACATAATTTTTTTTCTGAAGACAGAATTTATCTTATACTGTCGCACGAGATTGTTCTGATAGAACAATTATCTACGAAATTTTCTGGGATAACATTAGGGTGTAGTAAGGAGCTTAGGGTTGCGTGGCGCAAAACAAAGATGATTTTTCAGCGTTAATTCAAGCATTTAAAAAAAATGATGAGCGACGGATTAATGCACTACTATTGGAGCTATACGATCGCTTGGAAATGTATTTGAGAGTGGTCTATGATTGTGATACCGAATTAGCCAAAGATATTGTTCAAACGGCGATGAAGAGAGTAATCAAAAAAATAAATGATGAGGCCATTCTGGATTCTAAGAGTCTATTGTCCTATTGCATGATTAGCTGTAAAAACCAATTTTTTCTTATGGTTAAGGATGAAAAGCAACGTAGCATGCAAACGGTAGAGCTAGACGAACAATTAGTTCCAGATCACGAGCACGCCCTTCATCATCTGCTTAGTAAAGAGCGAATGCGTATTTTGAGTGATTGTATTCGTGGGTTGAATGATCTTAATAGAAGGTTAATCGAGTTTTTGTTAGCCCAGCCAGATGCATCGACCAGTGAGATTGAACAA
>CAZUBV010000091.1:1170-5835 GCA_964618875.1 uncultured Flavobacteriaceae bacterium | reverse complement strand
TGGAGCGCTTTTTAAAGCGGCTCCACAGCCCTTTAAAGTAGTCTGGGTCAAACGGCTCCTCTTTACCAGAGAAGATGTTGAGGTGGTCAAGTTTTACGTCAAAACTATCGTATTCCGTGAGGAGAGACACTCATGAGTATGAATATAGAAACGATTAGGCGATCTTAAAGTCATTTTTGAATTTATTAATTAAATCATTCAATCTGTTTTGGTTCTTTTATAGAAGCTGAATTGACCACAATAAATAAAAACGTAAAAACAACTACTATGATAACAGAAGAACAATTGTTGGAACTAGGATTTAAATAAGTAGATCCTGTTTGGCAGACAAGAGGTCACCGGCGCGATCCGGCTCAGCGCCACAGTATGTGGTGCTAGTCCGGTAAGCGAAAACAAAAATCACAAGAAAAAACACCCTTTGATATCAGAGATTGTGTACAATCGGATTTTGAAAATCCTTCGAAAGGACACTTAACCCCTTGACCATCAAATTACTCAGCTCTTGCCTTTTTTGTTAAAAATGAAACATTTGATTGCGTAGCTCACACAAAAGTGTAGTTTTACGCCGTGAAAATGATTCAGCACATTATTACTCCATTTAGACGCGTTAGTCGTCGCCGCCCGTAAGGGTGTTGTGCTGTTATGGAAATAGGTGAGTCCATTTCCCCCTCTGAATCCCCCGAATTTCTTTCTTAATTACAACAACTCGTTATTTCTATTCAATGGAAATATTCATTGCCGATGAATCGTTTCATCGCTATGCAGAACTGATCTGCGATACTATTATGGACGCTGCGCAAAAGCGTGGAACTGGAATTGCCCGGCGAAGTCCGGAGTATATCAAGACGAAAATGACTAACGGTAATGCGGTCATAGCACTTGAAGGTGAGACTTTTGCTGGCTTTTGCTATATAGAAGTCTGGGGCGGCAAAAACTTCGTAGCTCACTCGGGTTTGATTATTCATGAAGATTTCCGCGGAAGGGGTCTTGCCAAAGCCATTAAGTCTAAGGTGCTTGAGCTATCTATTCAAAAATATCCTGAGGCTAAAATCTTTGGAATTACCACTGGGTCAGCGGTTATGAAAATTAACTATCAACTGGGATATCAACCGGTTACTTTTAGTGAACTCACCGACGATCCAAAGTTCTGGGACGGTTGCCAAACCTGCCTGAACTTCGATATTTTAACAAGAACGAATCGCAAAATGTGTCTGTGCACAGGAATGCTTTACGACAAACACCTCAAATCAAAAAATCAATCCGATGAAAAATAAGATTGTGATCGCCTATTCGGGCGGCCTAGACACTTCATATTGTGCTCACCTGATGGCGAGCAATCCCGAAAACGAAGTATATGCGGTAACCGTAAATACGGGCGGATTTTCAACGACAGAAATTGAATCGATAAAAGAAAAGGCACTCGCTTTTGGCGTAAGTAGCTATGAATGCGTTGATGCTCGTGAGCGGCTATACAATGAAGTGTTACGCTACCTGATTTACGGAAACGTGCTAAGAAATAACACCTATCCATTATCGGTGAGTGCCGAGCGAGCTACTCAGGCCATGGTACTTATCGAATACGCTAAAAAAATCGGAGCT
Source organism: uncultured Flavobacteriaceae bacterium (assembly GCA_964618875.1). Lineage (GTDB taxonomy): Bacteria > Bacteroidota > Bacteroidia > Flavobacteriales > Flavobacteriaceae > UBA3478. The sequence goes on along the minus strand of CAZUBV010000091.1, from coordinate 4,236 downwards.
AAGGCGATTGTTCACGGTTCTACCGGAGCCGGAAATGACCAAGTACGATTCGATCTCATCTTTAGCGTTCTTGCACCAGAGATTGAAATCATTACTCCTATTCGCGATCAAACCCTTTCAAGAGAAGAAGAAATCGAGTATTTGAAAAGTCATGGCTATGAATTCAGTTTCGAAAAATCGAAGTATTCCGTGAATAAGGGAATTTGGGGAACCTCTGTAGGAGGTGCTGAAACGCTAACATCTTCGAAAGGCTTACCAGAGTCAGCCTACCCGACTCAACTTTCTAAGACGACACCCGAATCGCTTTCCCTTCGCTTTGAAAAAGGCGAACTCTCCAGTGTTAACGGCACAAAAGGAACTCCCGCAGAACTCATTACCTATCTTGAGCAGATTGCGGCACCTTTTGCCATCGGAAGAGACATTCATGTGGGGGATACCATTTTGGGTATTAAAGGCCGGGTCGGCTTTGAAGCCGCCGCGGCCCTAATCATTTTAAAAGCGCACGAACTTCTCGAAAAACATGTGCTCACCAAGTGGCAGCAGTTTCAAAAACAGCAGCTTGCTCAATTTTATGGCATGCTCCTTCATGAAGGACAATTATTAGACCCTGTTATGCGAGATGCTGAAGCCTACCTTAAAAGCAGCCAGGATCGGGTAACCGGAGAGGTATATCTCACACTTCATCCATACCGATTTACCCTTGAAGGTATTGACTCTGTCTATGATATGATGAAGTCTAAAGTCGCCACCTATGGCGAGACGAATAAGGCATGGGATTCTCGTGATGCCAAAGGGTTTATCAAAATCTATGGCAACGCCATACAAATCGCGCATCATGCAGGAAAAGATTAAAGTTGCCGTCGTTGGAGCGACCGGCTATACTGGAGCTGAGCTGGTTCGATTACTAGTGAATCACCCGAAAGCTGAGCTTACCCAAGTGATTAGCCGATCAAAAGCTGGTCAGCGTGTCGATCAGGTACTCAATGATTTGGCAGGCCAGATCGACCTAGAATTTAGCTCGACGGTAACAGAAGGTGCTGATCTGTGGTTTTTAGCCCTTCCGCATGGTACTTCGCGGACGTTTTTAGAAGAGCATAAAGCACTCACTTCGACCGTTCGGATCATTGACTTAAGTAATGAGTTTCGACACAAGGATCGATCACAGTGGCATAATCGATCGTTTGTTTTTGGGATGCCGGAATTGCAAAAGAACGCTATCGAGACTGCCGATGCTATTGCCAACCCAGGCTGTTTTGCAACCGCGATAACCTTAGGACTTGCACCGCTTTATCATAATGACCATTTAGATTTTAGCACACCGGTGCACATTAATGCTACAACGGGTAGTACGGGCGCTGGGGCCTCGCTATCGGAAACAGCACATTTTAGCTATCGCTCAAACAACCTGTCCTGGTATAAGGCCTTTACGCATCAGCATTTGACTGAAATAGGCGAACAGCTCACAAAACAAGCAGACACACTCCCAAAGTTGTTTTTTCTGCCCCATCGCGGAGATTTTGCGCGAGGGATTTTTGCCACAGCGTATCTCGAGTACCCGGATAGTCTAGAACAGGCTTATGCTAGCTATCAACACTTTTATGAAAATGCTCTTTTTACTCAGGTAGTTCATAATCCGATAGCGCTCAAGCAAGTGGTAGGAACGAATTACTGCCACATACAGTTACATAAACACGAAAACACCTTACTTATTACCTCTGCCATTGATAATTTGTTAAAGGGAGCGGCCGGACAGGCAATTGAGAATATGAATCTAATGTACGGTCTAGACCAGCGTTTAGGGCTACAATTAAAATCTATTGTGTACTAATGAAAACTACTGTAGCTATAATAGGAACGGGAAATCTTGGCCTAAGTATTGCCAAAGGCCTTCACAAAAGTGGGATTTCACTTATTCTCACGCGTCGAAAGCTCAGCGCTCTTTCTTCTCTAAAAGATCTAGAAGGGGTCGAGCTTACAACGGATAATAGCGCTGCTGCCTCAAAAGCAACTATTGTTATTGTTGCCGTCCAACCACGCCAATGTGAGGCGGTGCTTCAGCAGATAAAGCCTGCGCTAAAAAAGGACACCTTAGTGGTTTGTACGGCTGCGGGATACTCGATAGACCGTCTTGAACAGGCTCTTGGATCACAACAACCCCTTTTTAGAGCGATGCCCAATACTGCCGTCGCGGTTGAGGCTTCAATGACGCTCATTGCGTCCAACGCAGCGGGAATCGCCGAGCTTACCGAAATAGAAGCACTCTTCAGTCATGTTGGCGAAACCTTAGCTATAGAGGAATCTCAAATGCAGGCGGCTACGGTTCTTTGTGCTAGCGGAATTGCCTTTTGGTTACGGTTAATTCGAGCGAATACCCAAGGGGGAGTACAACTAGGTTTTGAGTCAGATGTTGCCTTAAAAATTGCCACACAAACGGCTTTTGGGGCGGCTAGACTACTCATTGAGTCTGGCAACCACCCTGAGGTCGAAATTGATCGAGTAACTACTCCTAGCGGATGTACCATTACAGGACTAAATGTAATGGAACAACAGGGTATGAGCTCAGCGTTTATTCAAGGATTGACAGCCTCATTTGACAAGATTAACGAAATTAAAACTACCACGTAAGTTATGAGTCTATACGACGTATATGCCCAATACCCAATTGAGCTCGAAGCGGCTTCTGGAATGGAGCTTACCACAACTCAGGGTGAAAAATACCTCGATTTTTACGGGGGCCATGCGGTGATATCTATAGGTCACAGTCATCCGCATTACTTGGCAGCGCTTACTGAGCAGCTCGGCAAAATTGGATTCTATTCGAACGTGGTTCAAAATCGATATCAACAGGAATTATCGGATCGTCTTAATGGATACCTAACTGGCGAGTACGCTCTTTTTCTGTGCAATAGCGGAGCGGAGGCCAATGAAAATGCCTTAAAACTCGCTTCGTTCAAAACCGGACGAAAAAAAGTATTAGCCTTTAAAGGAAGCTTTCATGGCCGCACCTCTGCCGCGGTGGCGGCCACCGATAACCCTTCTATAGTGGCGCCGGTAAATGCTGGACAC
>CAZUBV010000091.1:0-1070 GCA_964618875.1 uncultured Flavobacteriaceae bacterium | reverse complement strand
CAGCGATTTGATTTAGAACCTGATTTTATTCCTGTGGCCAAGGGAATGGGAAATGGATTTCCTATTGGAGGGGTGCTGATTCACGAAAAGCACCATGCAGTTAAAGGCGAGTTAGGTACCACTTTTGGTGGAAATTACCTGGCTTGTCGAGCAGCCCTCGCGGTATTAGATGTCATTGAGAAAGAGGGTTTAGTAGAAAACGCATCATTATTAGAACAGCATTTTCGGGCTGAGGTAGAGCGATTGGGTATTGATGCCCAAATCAAAGGGGCAGGGCTTATGATCGGCCTAGATTTTGGTATTCCAACAGCTCCATTACGAAAGGCGCTTCTTGAGCAGTCGCACGTATTTGTAGGTTCTTCCTCAAACCCGAATGTAGTGCGAATTCTTCCGCCCTTAAACTGTACGAAAGAAGCACTCAGTTATTTGCTTTCTGAAATTAAGAGACTCTCATGAAAAAATACACGACCGTTAATGACTTAATCGATCCGCGAAAGGCGGCTGTAGATGCACTTTCGTTGAAGGCCTCTGGCCAACTGGTATCGCCAGTAACTGAGGGTAAAGTGCTGTGCCTGCTTTTTTTCAATAACAGTTTACGAACACGATTAAGTACTGAGCTGGCGGGAATAAAGCTCGGCATGAAGGTTATGGTTATGCAAATTGGAGAAAGCGGTTGGGCTCTCGAGTTTGAAGATGGTGTACGGATGGACTCCACGAAAGCCGAACACATAAAAGAGGCTGCAGCGGTAGTCTCACAATACGCTGATATTATTGGTATTCGAAGCTTTCCGACCTTAACGGACAAAGAGGCGGATATGAGCGATCGAGTGATATCCGCTTTTGTTCGGCACGCATCGGTTCCGGTTTTTAGCATGGAAGGTGCCGTTGAACACCCCCTTCAAGCACTCGCCGATGCGATGACGATTTTGGAGCATCAGCGCTCTTCTAGACCTAAAGTGGTCCTTAGCTGGGCACCACACCCTAAAGCATTGCCTCATGCGGTTGCGAATTCATTCATTACTATGATGCAGCGACAAGAGGTAGACTTTTGTATAACACATCCGAAGGGG
>CAZUBV010000090.1:0-5846 GCA_964618875.1 uncultured Flavobacteriaceae bacterium | reverse complement strand
AAAGAGGAGACGATAAAGCGCTCTAAACTTCGTTCCCTGTGGCCTTTCTAAGATGACGAGCTGCCTCTTTAGCGAAGTAGGTGGCAATTAAGTCTGCTCCAGCACGCTTGAAACACATTAGCTGTTCGAGATAGGCTTTTTCGTAATCAATCCACCCTTTTTGTGCAGCGGCGTGCAACATTGCGTATTCGCCAGATACGTGGTAAACTGCCACAGGCAATTGAACCGCATTCTTAACCTCGCGTACGATATCTAGGTACGGAAGACCCGGTTTAACCATCAGAATATCGGCACCCTCGTCTTGATCCATTAGGGCTTCTTTAACCGCTTCGATGCGGTTAGCCGGATTCATTTGGTAGGTCTTCTTGTCTTCAGGGATATCTTGTGCGTCGACAGGTGCTGAGTCTAGCGCATCACGAAATGGCCCATAAAACGCACTTGCATATTTGGCCGCGTACGATAATATGCCCACGTCTTCAAAACCTTCATCATCGAGCGCTCTTCGAATTTCAATAATTCGTCCGTCCATCATATCACTTGGCGCGACAAGGTCGGCGCCCGCTCTTGCATGAGACACACTCATTTTGCAAAGTGCCTCGACGGTAGAATCGTTTAGAATTTTTCCGTTCGAAACAATACCGTCGTGGCCATAGATCGAGAAGGGGTCAAGTGCCACATCGGTTAAGACAAGCATGTCTTGGTTTGTCGCTTTAACTGCTTTAATGGCGCGTTGCATAAGTCCATCTTGGTTCCAAGCCTCAACACCCTCATTATCTTTGAGTGCGTCGCTTACCTTAGTAAAGAGTAGCACGGCCTTAAGCTCTAAATGGGTTAACTCTTTGATTTCTTGCTGGAGTATATCAATACTCATACGGTATTGACCAGGCATCGATAGAATTTCTTCTTTTATGTTTTCGCCTTCTACCACAAAAAGCGGAACGATAAAGTCATCTACAGAAAGCTGATTTTCTTGAACCAGTGCACGCAGGGCCGCTGAGTTTCTAAGGCGTCTATTTCTAACGATTGGGTACATAAATTTCTCCTTTTAAGTAGAGGCGCGCCGCGCCGCTGAGGTGCGCGCGCCCGTTTTTAAGTTCGCAAATGAGTGATCCGCCTCGCGCCGATTCTTGTTTGGCCTTAAGCTTTGATTTTTTTAGTTTCTGTGACCAATATACAACAAGAGAGGTGTGAGCGGAACCGGTTACGGGGTCTTCGGGTACACCCACTGCGGGCCCGAAAAAACGAGAGACAAAATCGATATCGCCCTCGCCTTTCGCGGTTACAATTACGCCTCTGTAGGGGAGTCGTTCAATTCGACTAAGATCGGGTGCGAGATTACGAACATAATCTGCACTGTCGAGTCTCAGAATAAGATCAGTTTTCCGGTATAGGCTTCTAAAATTGGGGCCCCGATCATTTCATGCCAAGAAGGTGAAATAGGTGTGGGATTAATTTCATCGGCCGGAAAGTCTAGTGTAAGTAGTTCGTTTTCAATAGTGACGGTAAGTATACCAGATTGAAGACTCTGAAATGCAATGCTTTTTTGTGCGAGCCCCTGGTTAAATAACACGAATGCTGCCGCTAAAGTCGCATGGCCGCAAAGTGCTACTTCAGTAGTTGGGGTAAACCACCTGAGCTCATAGGGCTGGGTGTCGAGTCGAACAAATGCGGTTTCGGCCAGATTATTTTCGGCTGAAATTGACTGCATAAGCTCGGGAGATATGGCCTTGCTAAGAAGGCATACCGCCGCAGGATTACCTGCAAACAGCTCGCTGGTGAAGGCATCTACCTGGTAGAGCGGTAAGGTGATTTCTTGTTGTTTCATACCCATGATCTCGGATTGGTTAGTACATCGAGAAGTGCTGATTCAGCACTTCCGCTTTCGGGCTCGTGATTATAGACCCATTGAACGTGGGGCGGAAGACTCATAAGAATACTTTCGATACGTCCGCCGGTGCGCAGGCCAAAAAGGGTGCCTTTATCGTGAACCAGGTTAAATTCTACGTAGCGTCCGCGTCTGATCTCCTGCCACTGCCGCTGCTCTGGAGTGTAGGTTACATTTTTGCGGCGCTCGACAATCGGAATATAGGCTGATATGAAGCTGTTACCCACCTCGGTTACAAAGTCGTACCAACGCTCTAGAGGCCAGGTCTCGGAAGCTTTTAAATAATCGAAAAACAAGCCGCCGATTCCTCGTGCTTCGCCGCGATGACTGTTATAGAAATAGTTATCACAGGCTGCTTTGTATTTGGTATAAAATTCAGGGTCATGGGCGTCGCATGCCTGTTTACAAATCGCGTGAAAATGCCTAGCATCCTCTTCGAAGAGATAATAGGGCGTAAGGTCTTGTCCGCCACCAAACCAAGCATCGGCAAGTGTGCCATCTTCTTTGTAGAGTTCAAAATACCTCCAGTTGGCATGTACGGTGGGCACCATGGGGTTTTTCGGATGGATCACTAGCGACAACCCACAAGCAAAAAAATCGCCTTCAGTCACCTTGAAATAGGCTTTCATCGACTCGGGGAGCGCGCCGTGAACGGCCGAGATGTTTACCCCCCCTTTTTCGAACACGCGGCCGTTCTCGATCACGCGAGTGCGGCCTCCGCCGCCCCCGGCGCGCTCCCACAAATCTTCTTCAAAGGCAGCTTCGCCGTCAGCAGCTTCAAGGGCGTGACAGATTTGGTCTTGAAGGGTTTGAATATAGGCGTAGAAGCGTTCTTTTTGCGAGTTCATTGATAGGGGTTTATCCTGGATATTCTTTTACGGCATCGATAAATGCCTTGGCATGGTCAATGGGTATGTTTGGTAAAATGCCGTGTCCTAAGTTTACGATATAGCGATCTTTTCCGAAGGCATCGATCATTTGCCATACGTCGGCCTTGATACGCGATATCGGCGACAGCAGTCTTGACGGGTCGTAGTTGCCTTGTAGGGTTATGCGGCCCTTGCTAAGGTAGCGCGCGTTGCGGGCAGAACAGGTCCAGTCTACACCAAGTGCAGATGCGCCAGAGTTTGCCATGTCACCCAGAGCGAACCAACACCCTTTGCCGAAAAGGATTACGGGAGCCAAGTCTTTCAAGGCATCAACAATTTGTTGCATGTATTGCATCGAGAATTCTTGATAGTCTTCTGGACTGAGCATTCCGCCCCAAGAGTCGAATACTTGAACGGCATGTACACCGGCAGCAACTTTAGCTTTTAGGTAAGCAATTGTGGTGTCTGTGATTTTTTGAAGTAGGGCATGCGCTGTTTGGGGATCCGAAAAACACAGTGCTTTGGCGGTATCGAAGTTTTTGCTGCCCTGCCCTTGGACACAATAACAAAGTATCGTCCATGGCGAGCCTGCAAAACCGATTAAGGGTACGCTACCCTCTAGTTTCTCTAGAGTGAGCTTAACTGCGTCAAGCACATATCCGAGGCTTTCTTCGATATCAGGGACGACTACGCGGTCGAGATCGGCTGCGGTTCGTATCGGTTTGGGCAAATAAGGTCCCACCCCTGGTCGCATCTCAACTTCGATATTCATGGCTTGTGGTACAACCAGAATATCGCTGAATAAAATGGCAGCATCCATACCGAACCTTCTGAGTGGCTGAACCGTTATTTCTGCGGCTAGCTCGGGAGTCTGACAGCGGGTAAAGAAGTCGTATTTTTCTTTTAGCTCCATAAATTCTGGAAGGTAGCGTCCTGCTTGACGCATCATCCATACTGGTGGTCTTGAAACCGTTTCTCCGCGCAGGGCTCTTAAATACAAATCGTTTTTTGGGGTGCTATGTGCCATGGTTATGCGTTTTTAAAATGAAGTACGGTATCGATCACAAGGCGTTCACTGCTTGCTTTTTTAGCAACAACCACTTGTTGGCTGTATTTGAGGGCGGCATCGGCTGTGGTGGCTCCTATACAAAAAAGGGTAGTTGTCGAAGTGACTAGGTTTGCTTTCATAAAGGTCTCTACTCCATGAGGGCTGTAAAATAAGATACCATCAAATGACTGCTCGAACACGCGCGAATTGGGAATCGTTAGATACACGTCGATATAATCGGCTTTGTGAGCCTGAAGAAATGCTTGTGTGGCTGGAGTTTTTCGAACCCCGGTCAGCCATAGTTTTCGCTTGTCTTTTAATGCGTCTGAATTCAGATGATTTTCGATCAAATCTTCTGCATTTTCAGAACATACTAGCACTCTTAGGCCTAATGATTCTAACGATTCTTTCGTTTTTTCACCTACACAATACCAATCGGTATTTAATAAATAATCTACCGACTGGTTTTTCCAGTAATGTTTTAGCGCTGCTACTGCGTTTTGACTGCTACAGATATACACCTGGTAAGGTGGAGCAGCAAAGGGCAAGTGTTCGGCTTCAAGTATATCATAGTGAGTGACCTTATGACCTGCGGCCAAGAGCCGTTCAAGTGCGCTCTCTGAGAGTGTTTTGGTGCTTAAAATATTAGCCATTGCGTAGCGAATCAATAATTTGTTTTCCGCCTGAGTCAAGTACCTCTTTTACCCAGCTAGCAACTGATACTATTGCGTCATTGGTGGCAACTTCTTTTTCAATGCACACGGCTTTTGCTCCGTCTAAACTGAAAAGACCCCCCTTGAAATACAGGGTATTTTCGTGTATTTCGGCTAGCGCGCCAATGGGTGAGCTACATCCACCTTCTAACAGCCTTAAAAATTCTCGTTCTACTGTAACCGCTAGGGTAGTAGGGGTATGATTAATTTTATCCAATAAGGTAATCAGATCAGACCTGTCTTCGCGTGCCACGACCACTACCGCTCCCTGCGCGGGTGCAGGTAGCATCCAGTCAAGCGTTTCTATATTGAGATGGTTGAGTGCTAGCCGTTCTAGTCCTGCCTGAGCAAATATGCCACCTATCCAATCATTGCTTGCTACCTTTTCGAGGCGGGTTTGTACGTTGCCACGTAAACCTACTGAACTGTGATTGGGGTACTTTCTGAGCCATTGGGCTTTACGTCTTAGGCTGCCTGTTGCGATTACTTTGGCCTCTGAGGCAGTTACTGCGGCACTTTTAACCAGCACGTCCGCAGTTGAACCGCGCTCGAGTACAGCTACCACTTTTAGGCCTTTGGCAAGCGCGGTAGGCACATCTTTCATAGAGTGCACCGCAATGTCGATTTCACCATCGAGTAGTGCTGCATCGAGTCCTCGAGTGAATACACCGCTTATGCCCATGCTGTAAATCGGTTGGGTTAGGTTGAGGTCACCTTCTGATTTAACCGGTTTTAATTGTGTTTCTGCCCCGTGTTCATTCAGTGCTTTCTCTACGGTTAGTGCTTGCCAAAGCGCGAGTTTACTATCGCGTGTACCTATTCGAATACTACCGCTCATCGCTTTGTTTTTTCTAGTTCGAAGACCGCTTCGATTAGCTTCATGCGATCTTCAATATCGCTATCGGTTTCACGTAAAAAGTTTGCGAATTGCTTGGTGATTTTTTGAACGAGGCGATCACCAAAGTCATCAAAAGCTTCACAGCTTTTTGCTGCACTTTTATTCTTTTTTACTTGAAAGTTGATTTCTTCTTCTTTGAATTGACTAAGCCTTTCTTTCAGTGCTGCAAGGGTGCTTGCGTATTTGCGATGATCGACCCAGTTTATAAAGTCAGTCATAATTTCTTGGTAAATCGCCTCAGCAATAGGCAAGTACACTTTTCTTCGTTCAAGTGTGACATCGGTCATTTTTGAGAGTTCATCGATATCAACTACGTGAACTTGTTCTAGTTGTGCGACATTTTCACTTACATTCTTGGGAACAGAAAGATCGAGTATGACTAGTGGTTTGCGATTGAATATGAGTGCAGGAGTAATTGTGGGCTTTGAGGCCC
>CAZUBV010000089.1:0-5896 GCA_964618875.1 uncultured Flavobacteriaceae bacterium | reverse complement strand
ATCGGCAATTTCAATATCCTCGAAGCATTCAGCTTCCATCACATGGCACCAGTGACAAGCAGAATATCCGATGCTGATAAAGAGTAATTTGCGATTCGATTGTGCAGACTGTAGCACTTTATCGGAGAAGGGCTTCCAGTTTACGGGATTATAGGCATGTTGCAATAAATAAGGCGAGCTCTCGTGTATAAGTTCATTGGGCTTGCCTTTAGCTCCCATAATCTATCCGTTTACTGCGATTACCTGTCCTACCTGATCGCCCAACATGTTTTGAAGCATCGTCTCAATTCCGTTTTTAAGGGTAAAAGTAGAAGAGGGGCATCCGCTGCAGGCTCCTTGTAAGACTACGTGTACCGCTTTGGTTTCGGTATCAAATTTTTCAAAAGCGATATTGCCACCATCTGCAGCTACGGCCGGCTTTACATACTCGTCTAAAATTGCAACAATTTTTGCCTCGATACTTCCGTCTTCATGTAGCGCAGCGGTTTGAGCTGTTTGACTTGTAGTCGTTGGTTCTGACACCGATTGGGCTGAGCTTGCCAAGGTTTGTCCGCTTAGTGCGGCCGTGTTCACTGCAGGCGTATCGCTACTCAAAAAGTCTCGAATGAGTTCTCGGAGTTCGATGGTGATTTCGTCCCAGTTACCAATCTCATATTTTGTCACCGAAATGTAATTTTCGTCCATAAAAACCTGTTTTACATACGGTTTTTGAAACAGGGCAGTGGCAAGTGGTGCATGTTTTGCCTCATCGATATTCTTGAACTCATAAAGTGCTGGAACAATGGGTTTATTTGCCACAAATTTCATTACAGAAGGGTTAGGCGTCGCTTCGGCATAAATCGTAATAGCTACCGGTCCTTCGCTTTTGGTCTCGTGCACAATAGGCTCGCCTTCATTTAGGTATTCAACAAGACGCAGGGCAACTGCATCTTTTACATCATTCCATTCAACGATTTGGTAGCGTTCTATCGCCACAAAATTGCTAGCGATGTAAACGGTTTTTACGAACGGAAGCTGAAAAAGCTGATAAGCTAATGGTGCATCTTTCGTATCGTCAATCGATTTGAATTCATAGGTTCCCTTAACCAAAAAATGATTGGCTTGAAACTTTAGGATTGTCGGATTAGTGGTCTCTATAGTAGTGATGTGATATTCCATAACAAAAGCTTTTTGCAAAAATACGAAGTGTACGATTGTTTCCCTTGCCGTATTTTCGCTAAAATTTTGAATATGAAAGCAGCAGTTTTTCCGGGACAGGGAGCTCAATTCGTTGGGATGGGTAAAGATCTCTTTGAACGTTCAGCGCTTGCCCGCACGTATTTTGAACAGGCAAATGAAATTTTAGGTTTCGATATCACAGCGGTGATGTTTGAAGGAGATGAACAGGCACTTAAGCGCACTGAGGTTACTCAGCCTGCTATTTTTATACATTCAGTAATTGCGGCTAAGCTACAAGGAGAACAGTTCAAGCCCGATATGGTAGCCGGCCATTCTTTAGGTGAGTTTTCTGCCTTAGTTGCCGCTGGAGCACTTTCTTTTGAAGACGGCCTTACACTAGTGGCTAAACGCGCTAATGCTATGCAAGAGGCCTGCGGTTTACAACGCGGAACTATGGCGGCGGTATTGGGTCTTGATGATGCGATCGTTGAGCAAACTTGTCAAGAGATTGAAGGTATTGTCGTTGCAGCGAACTATAATTGTCCAGGACAGCTGGTAATCTCTGGTGATTACGACGCGGTTGAGAAGGCTTGCGAAGTGCTTAAAGAGCGCGGCGCGAAGCGCGCGCTACTGCTACCAGTTGGAGGAGCTTTTCATTCTCCGCTTATGGCCCCAGCAAAACAGGCGCTCGCAGCAGCTATTGAGCAAACCGACTTCAAAGCGCCACTCTGCCCGATCTACCAAAACGTAAGCGCACAAGCGGTTAGTGATCCTGCACAGATAAAGCAGCAATTAATAGAACAATTAACGGCTCCGGTGAGATGGACACAAAGTATTGAACAAATGATTGCCGATGGAGCGACTGAGTTTACAGAGTATGGACCCGGAAAAGTACTTCAAGGGCTGATCAAAAAAATAGATAGAAACGCCGAAGTAGCTAGTGCTTAGCCTACCTATAATAGACTGTAGAGGTAGTAAATTGAAAAGCTTCCGAGAAATACAATACCTAGGTAGCTTAGGCCTTTCATAAATCTACTCGGCTGAGCCTTCTCAGGAAAATCGGCCGAAAAAACCAGCTTGTGGTTCATATAACCTAGAATTGGGGCAAACACAAAGGAGGCAAAGGTTGCTATCGAAACGAGTTTACCCATAGAGGCAGTAAATCCGATAATTACGGAAAGGTTAGTAATACTTAGCCCAATTACCGCCCAATTGAAGTAGTTTTTTTGAGTAATCTCAAGGCGCTGGCCTAAGTCTACAATTACCCGCGCGAGCGCGTCATGTGCGCTGAGACAGGTGCTGAGCATGGCTGCTAATGCCGAAATAGAGATGAGTATTTTTGCCCAATTACCCAGCTGTGTGGTGAAGAGTTCGGTGAGCTCCTTCGCAAAGACTACTCCGCTTGCACTTAGCGGTGTTCCACTTCCGTAAAGGGTCATATACCCAATAAAGAAGAAAAACAGTGCTAGCAAGGCCGTAATAAAATAACCTAAATTGAATTCTGAGAGGGTCTCTTTAAGAGAAGGTATCTCTTTGTGCTTTTTCAGTTTTTCAAGGTTCCAAAGGCTTACCCAGCCTGAGGCTTCCACGGCGGTGGGCATCCAACCAATGAGACTGATAAGGAATAAGAGTCCGGCCTGATCGAAATAGTTTGGTGGGGTAAATTCTGGTTGGGAGGGGGCCTTTCCATTTTGAAGAACTAAAACTACGGTTGCCAGAAGGGCTACAAACAGAATTAGAACCAGGTATTTTAGAGCCTTTTCGAGCTGAGCGTATCGTCCGATTATGATCAGGGCACTAATCATCAAAAACAAGAGTACGGACATGCTTTGCATGCTAAGGCCTGTATTTGTTCCGATTACATTCAGCGTCATTCCGGCGGTAACACTATAGAGCGCTGCTAAAATGGTAAAAGCGCTGACTAGATTTACTCCGGCATACAAATACAGATATCGCTTTGAGAGTGCAGCGTAACCCTCGGTTAGCGAGTGTTCTTTCACCCTAGTATACCGTACTCCGAACTCGAAAAATGGATATTTAAGTAAATTAGCTAAGATTATCGGAAGCGCCATAAACATGCCGTACATCGCTCCGGCCTTTGTAGATAGCACAAGATGCGAAGTTCCGATTGCCATACTAGCAAAGAGAAGCCCGGGCCCCAGTCGGTTGAAAAATCGTGTAATCTTCATGATTCAGAGTCGGTAAATCTATTCAAAAAAGTGTTTTCTTTAATAGAGTCAATTAACCTAGCTAAAGAATGTCCAAAAAAACACGTTTAATAACAGCAGCTGTTCTTATTCTTGATTTACTTTTTTTAATCTACGTGCTAGGTCCTAGGGTAGCTACCCCAACCTTTGATAAGGTGTTACCTGAACTGACGGTTTCTTTAAGTGAGCTTGATCATTTTATCGCTACCAGTGAGTCGAAATGGCCGGTTAAACCTGGGAACGCCTCTCGTATAATCTGGGCAGATTCGGTGGGTCAAAAGACCCCGTACAGTGTGGTTTATTTGCACGGATGGTCGGCCTCTGCCGAAGAAGGTAACCCTGTGCACACTCAGATAGCAGCCGATTTAGGTGCGAATCTATACCTGCCAAGGCTTTCACATCATGGTCTAGTCGGAGACGATGCACTGCTTGATATTACAGCTGATGCACTGGTTGACTCTGCGAAAGAGGCCTTAAGTATTGCGCGTTTACTTGGTGAGCGGGTAATTATCATGGCGACTTCAAATGGCGGGGCGTTAGCACTCTATTTGGCCGAATCGGTTCCAGAGCTTGAGGCGCTTGTGCTCTACTCACCGAATATCGAGATCTATGATCCGACAGCTAAACTCCTTGATGATCCATGGGGGTTGCAGATTGCTAAAGCCGTAAAAGGCGGAAATTATAATACTATTGAAATGCCTGAGGCTAGAAAGCCGTTTTGGTATGACAAGTATCGATTAGAGAGCCTTCCTCATCTTCAAGCTTTTGTTGCTAAATCAATGACAGTGCCCACCTTTAAGTCGATTGATGAGCCGGTTTTCTTGGGTTATTACTATAAGAATGAGCAGGAGCAAGACAAGGTAGTTTCGGTTGCTGCGATGCACGAGATGTTTGATGCTTTAAAAACGCCAGATTCGTTGAAACGAAAGCAAGCGTTTGCCCAGGCCGGAGACCATATTTTGGCAAGTCCTTTGGCATCAAAAGATGCTCAGGGAGTGTATCTCGCAACGAAAGCATTTCTAAAAGAGGTGGCCACCGTACCGATACGAGAGTAATTAGCTCGGTCTGAGGTTTCGAATTCCAATAATTACACTTCATTTTGCTTCTATTTTGTTAGGCTAGGGGGTAATTTTTGTGAAAGTTCATTATATTTTGGTACCCTTGCATCAATCAAAAAACCGAATATGGCCCGAAGACCTCAAATTGAGCGCTTCAACGAAGTAGTTCGTTCGAAATTTCAGATCTATAATAGTCTTTTTCTTACGCTTCCGTTCCCGAGCATCAAAAATACAGCGTTGCTATTACCACTTTTTGCTGAAACCTGTAAAGAAGGATTCTCGGCTGGAATGAGTCCTAAAGCGATTGTTGAGCAGTTTTTCAATCGGTATTTATCGGGTATTTCAGAGACAGATCGAACGGACTTGTTATTTGCTTTTATCAAGTATATCGAGCGGCAAGTAGTACTGTTCGATGCGATTGAAGATGCGGGATTCTCGTATGTGAATAACATGCACGGTAGAGGAACCCTTCGCTATATCAAAGAAGAAGCTCAGAACAACCAAAAGCTAGATGAGTTACTCGACTACCTTCAGCGTTTTGCTGTTCGCGTAGTATTAACGGCGCATCCGACCCAGTTTTATCCCAATAGCGTTCTCGGAATCATACGCGAATTATCTGCCGCGGTAAAGCGAAACGATATCGATGATATTAAGCAGTTACTCGATCAGCTTGGCTTAACGCCCTTTTATAATAAATCAAAACCCAGTCCGCTTGATGAGGCTAACGGACTGATATGGTATCTCGAAAATGTGTTCTATCACTCGGCCGGGGCGATTGTGAATTATCTGCGTAAAAACCTATTTGACAATAAACTTATTGAGCACCGATTGTTTGATTTCGGATTTTGGCCTGGAGGGGATCGCGACGGTAATCCTTTTGTGACTTCAGAAATCACGCTTAAAACCGCACAAACCCTTAGACACCACATACAGCGGAACTACTACCGTGAGATACGAAAACTAAAAACACGCATTACTTTTAAAGGTGTGCTAGAACGCGTAGAGGCACTGGAACAGCGGTTGTATCACACTTTGTTTTTTCCGGATCAGCCGGCACTTTCCTTGGCCGAATTAGAGGGTGAACTCCTTTCGATTCATTCAGAAATAACAACGAATCACAGTGGGTTATATGAAGACCGTATTTTAGATTTGATTCAAAAGGTGCGGCTTTTTGGCTATCACTTTGCGAGTCTCGATCTGCGACAAGACTCACGAATTCACGAAGCGGTTTTTGCTGATATTTTGAATCATCCGCTGGCTACAGCACATATCGAAAATTTACCCGCTCAATCGTATGAAACCCTAACGCTCGAGCAGCGCTATAAGGTGCTTGTTCAGCTTAAAGGAGAGGTGTCTTCTTCGTGGTTCGAGCCCGATTCAATTACCGCACAGACTATTGATTCTATCTATGCCATGCGTCAAATTCAGGCTGAGAATGGAGAACTTGGAGCAAATAGATACATCATTAGTAAT
>CAZUBV010000088.1:0-5975 GCA_964618875.1 uncultured Flavobacteriaceae bacterium | reverse complement strand
ACCCTAATAACACTGGGTGATCAGCGACTTTTTTTTGATGCCCCTTTAAATCGAAATGATCTTGAGGTTGCGCAACTCAGGTTACTAAAAAACTTTGAATGATCCTTGTATCTTTGAGCCATCTAAAATTTTTCACCATGAATTTGACTCAAGAAGAATGGACTAAACGATTAGCGGAAAGCACAAACGCTGTAGTTTTGGATGTTCGTACAGCCGATGAAGTTGCTCAAGGCAAAATAGAAGGCGCAATTGTTCACGATATTTTCGATGCTGCTGGTTTTATGGAAGCGGTATCTTCATTTGATCCATCTAAAGAGTATTTTGTGTATTGCCGTTCAGGGAACCGTTCAGGCCAAGCTTGTGCCATTTTACGTTCACAAGGAATCGAGAATGCGTATAACCTTATGGGTGGTATGCTAGATTGGCAAGGCGACCTAGTTTAGTTCTTAGCATGTATTTGTATACAGGCAGATTAAGACAGTTTATTTTCTTTCTTCAGCTTTGGGGATTTAAGGTTTGTCAGCGAATTGGAGATTCTTGGGGTATTCGACCTAGAGTTGTTCGTTTAAGCTTCGTTTACCTGACCTTTATCACCTTAGGCTTTGGCTTTGCGTTATATCTTTTTATTGCATTTTGGCTAAAAATTAGTGACCTGATCTACACTCGTAGAGACTCAGTTTTCGATTTGTAGAACACACTGCAACTTTTTTGTAGCCGATTATTCTTTCTTTGTTTTTTTAAGCTTTCGTTGCTAAACTGTGAATTTTTTAGCAACTTGAGCGCTTTGTTAATTTTACCTATCTCAAAGAATGATGAAAAGGATGTTTCGATTGATGGTTTTATGTGCTTTATTATTTTCGACTCTAGGGGTAAGCGCCCAAGAAAAAGGACTCGATAAACGCATTGACGAGGCATTCAAACCCTTCTCTGATTTTGTCACTAGCGCGGTGTTTTTTGAAGTTTTTAATACACCCTTTGTATTAATTTTATTAGTGGGTAGTGCACTTTTCTTTACACTTTATTTCGGATTTCCGAATGTTAGGTATTTTGGAACAGCTATTAACGTAGTTCGCGGAAAATACGATGATCTAGAGAATGAAGGGCATGGTGCTGAAAAGTCTGAACTGAATATTGTTGATGGCGATATCAAAAACACGATTGCCGATGAGAGCCGAGAAGGTGAAGTAAGTCATTTTCAAGCACTTGCTACAGCTGTTTCCGGTACAGTCGGTAATGGTAATATTGCGGGTGTTGCCTTGGCAATTGCGCTTGGAGGTCCAGGCGCCACCTTCTGGATGATCATCTGCGGTCTACTCGGAATGTCTACCAAATTTGTAGAATGTACGCTCGGTGTACAATACCGTGATGTTGATGAGAATGGAACGGTTTACGGTGGTCCGATGTACTTCTTAAAAAAGGGACTAAGTAAAAAGGGATTTGCAAAATTAGGTAAGGTGGTAGCTGCGCTCTTTGCCGTTTTTTGTATTGGAGGATCGTTTGGAGGCGGTAACGCTGCCCAGTCCAATCAAGCTACTATTGTTTTAAAGGAACTTCTCGGATTAGAAAGTGCCATGGCAGGTACCGTTATTGGTCTTTCAATCGCTGCTGTAGTTGGGGTCATCATTATAGGAGGTATAAAGCGTATTGCTGCAGTTACCGAAAAGGTTGTACCCTTAATGGCACTTATGTATATCCTTGCTTGTGTATACATCATAGGGGTCAATTTTTCATTTGTTGATGATGCGATTAGCCAGATTATAACCGAAGCATTTCAGCCTAAGGCTATCGGAGTAGGTGGAGTGATCGGAGTATTGCTGATCGGCTTTAGAAGAGCGGCTTTCTCAAACGAAGCTGGTGCTGGATCTGCTTCAATCGCGCATTCTGCGGTTCGAACAAAATATTCTGCCTCAGAAGGATTAGTAGCATTATTGGAGCCTTTTATAGATACGGTGGTTATCTGTACGATGACCGCCCTAGTAATTGTAATTTACAACATGGGAGGTGTATTTGAGTACGGGGGTGATGCTGGTGTGGTTTATATAGATGGTTTACCATACGAAGGTGCAGGAATCACGTCTAAGGCCTTTGCAAATTATATTCCATATTCTAATGTATTTTTAACTATCGCTGTGGTACTTTTTGCGGTTTCAACAATGATCTCATGGTCATACTACGGACTGCAGTCTTGGAAATATTTGTTTGGGCGCGGACAAGCAATGGATCTTACCTATAAGTTTTTGTTCCTTGTGTTTATTATCATTGGCGCGGCTGCGAGCATGGACTCGATTTGGGCCTTTTCAGATGCGATGATCTTTGCAATGGTTTTCCCGAATATGGTGGGTCTATATTTCCTGTTCCCAGAGGTGAAGCAGCAGCTGAAT
The DNA here is from genome assembly GCA_964618875.1 of uncultured Flavobacteriaceae bacterium. Classification (GTDB taxonomy): domain Bacteria; phylum Bacteroidota; class Bacteroidia; order Flavobacteriales; family Flavobacteriaceae; genus UBA3478. Next base: position 3,594 of record CAZUBV010000088.1, on the reverse strand, counting down.
CGCTACCTTAAAGCCATACGTAGATAACGCTATTTGAAACCAATCAGAACCCCTTTCCGTCTCGATTCTAAAGAGCGGAAAGGGGTTCTTTTTTTACTGATTGTTTTTTTCACTTTGCGTTCAATGGTTCACTATCTCGAGTTGAGGTTACAACTGAAATTTGCTTCGCTTTCATCCTGTGCGCCTGCACGTGTTGTTTCCGATTTAGCGGATTCGATCGACCTTAGTATCCCGACTAGGCGCAAACCTAACATTCAACCTAAATTGATAAGTACGAGTACTGCTGATCTGCTTGGCGATATTAATGAGGCGGACACCCTAACTCTGCGAAAGATACGAGGTATTGGCCCTGTACTATCGAACCGAATTGTTCGCTACCGATCGCTTATTGGTACGTTTTCGTCATTCTCTGAATTGAATAATGTTTATGGACTTAAGCCTGAAGTCATTGATCGTATTGAAAAACGCTTTACCCTAGCCGTGCACGATTCGATAAAGCCGATAAATCTTCGGACCGCTAGCCGGATTGAATTACTAAAATTGCCTTTTTTGACCTCTGGCGAAGTTGATTGGTTACTTGCAATCCGCAATAGTGAAGAGGGACTAGGTACTCAAGAAGATGTGACTAATCTTTTGCTAAATACGTTAAACAAAAACAAAAGCTTCTCGTATATTTGACCTACTAAGTCATCATTATGGTAATTACTGAAAACCAAACGCTTCAATTTGATTATTCCGATCAGCAAAAAATGGTAGCCGAAGCAGCTCGTGCTTTCGCAGAACAACATATTGCGCCTTTCGTTCGTGAATGGGACGATACACAATACTTTCCGGTGTCAGTCATGAAAGCTGCTGGTGAATTGGGTTTTATGGGGATACTAGTTCCAGAGAATTATGGAGGATCTGGTCTTGGGTATCATGAATATATCGCAATCATTGAAGAGATTTCTAAAATAGATCCCTCGATTGGCCTTTCAATAGCGGCTCATAACTCCTTATGTACAAATCATATTTTGTCTTTTGGTAATACGGATCAAAAAGATAAATACCTCCCTAAATTATCGTCGGGTGAGCATATTGGAGCTTGGGGTCTTACTGAACACAACACAGGTTCTGATGCAGGTGGTATGAACACCACTGCCGTCAAGGATGGAGATTATTGGGTGTTAAACGGAGCCAAGAATTTCATTACTCATGGGAAGAGTGGAGACATAGCAGTTGTAATTGCTCGGACCGGAGAAAAGGGTGATTCGCGAGGAATGTCGGCCTTTATTTTAGAAAAAGGAATGGACGGTTTTTACAGTGGAAAAAAAGAGGACAAGCTCGGAATGCGAGCGAGTGAAACTGCTGAGATCATCCTAGATAATTGTCGTATAAGCGACGATCAGCGTCTCGGTGAAATCGGTGAGGGATTTATTCAGTCGATGAAAATTCTTGATGGGGGTCGCATTTCGATAGGGGCACTTTCTCTTGGTATAGCGAAAGGAGCCTATCAGGCTGCCTTGAAATACGCGAAGGAGCGCGAACAGTTTGGACAGCCCATAGCTAGTTTTCAGGGTATATCATTCAAATTAGCCGATATGGCCACTGAGATCGAAGCAGCTGAATTGTTACTTCATAAAGCAGGATTCTTAAAGAATCAAAATAGAAAAATGACCCTGCACAGTGCAATGAGTAAAATGTATGCCTCTGAACTTTGTGTTCGAGTAGCAAGTGAGGCGGTTCAAATTCATGGAGGCTACGGATACACGAAAGACTATCCGGTAGAGAAATTTTATCGCGATGCTAAACTGTGTACTATTGGTGAGGGAACTACCGAAATTCAAAAGGTCGTGATCTCTAAAAATATTTTAAAAGACTAGGTCGAGAAGAGTTTAATTGTATATTTGCAGCCATTAACGAAAGGAGGTGCTATTATTATGCTAATTATTCCAGTAAAAGAAGGTGAAAATATTGACAGAGCGCTAAAGCGTTTTAAACGTAAGTTCGACAAAACAGGAACAATGCGCCAGCTAAGAAGCCGTCAACAATTCGTTAAGAAATCGGTTCGTATGCGTGAGCAACTTCAAAAGGCTCAGTATATTCAAGGATTAAGAGACAAAGAAGCTCAATAACCACTGAATATTGATAAGAAAAAAAGCCCGCATTAGCGGGCTTTTTTTATATTCACCAGTAACGCGCCTGCTTATGAATGAGATCGATCAGTTTATTCGCTTTCTACAAACAGAAAAAAAGTATTCTCATCACACATGTGGAGCCTACCGATCTGACCTAGTTCAAGCATTGGAATACTTTGCATTAGACTTTGGGCCATCGGTGTTGCTTACCGAACTTTCGTTTCCTATACTCCGAAATTTTATCGCCGCGCTTAGTAGTCAAGGATTAAGTTCTAGGACGATCAATCGGAAAATCAGTTCTCTTCGTAGGTTTTATACCTTCTATTTAGTACAAGGTGTTATTTCTTCTCATCCACTTTCTAATTACAAAGCTTTAAAGCAATCTAAGTCGTTCTCGATTCCTTTTTCGGAAGAAGAAATTGATTCGTTATTTCTAGCGATAGATGAGGAAATGGCCGAAGAAACTTTTGAAGCTGTTCGAGACCGTTTACTACTTGAGCTACTTTATTTATTAGGGATTCGGCGAAGCGAGTTAATTCAAATAACAGATAAAGATCTCGATTTGGACGCAAAACAAGTACGGATTCAGGGTAAAGGTCAAAAACAGCGATTGCTACCCTTATCATCGAATAGTATACCTATTATTGAGCGGTACCTACATAGCAGATATCAGCGGTTTCAAAAGCCTTTTTTTGATTCGTTTTTAGTTACCGATAAAGGGGATCCGCTCTATCCCAAATTTGTATACCGCAAAATAAATTCGTACCTTAATAAGGTGTCTGTTAAGCAGAAGAAGAGTCCGCATATGATCAGACATACGTTTGCGACACACCTTTTGAATCGTGGCGCTGATCTGAATACCGTTAAGGAATTGCTTGGACACAGCAGTTTGGCAGCAACCCAAGTATACACTCATAGCAGTATTGAGGAGCTCAAGTCGATTTACCAGTCATCGCATCCGCGCGGAAAAAACACTTCTTCGTAAGTTTCATCAGAGGGGTTTCCTCTAAAATTTTAACTTATGGTAGTACAATTACATGCTGTTAACTTTAAAGCTGATGACAAGCTTAAAGTGTTCATCGACAAACGATTAGAAAAGCTTGAACGCTTTTATGGACGAATTCTTCAAGCTGAAGTGTTTTTAAAAGTTGAAAACACGAAGGAAAAGACCAATAAGCTGACAGAGATTAAACTCGTCCTTCCCAAAGGAAAGCTGCTTGTTCGTAAGATAGCGAACAGTTTTGAAGAGGCAACAGATCGAAGCGTCCAGGCCTTAGAGCGAATGGTTAAGAAGAAAAAACAGATTAGGGGTTTCTAGTTTAGAAATTTGTTTGAATTTGTTTTGATAAAAAAAAATATTATCTACATTTGCAGTCCGTTAGAAATAGCGGACTTTTTTTTGTTGGAAAAAAGGCGTTGAGACGCCGGTGTAGCTCAGCTGGCTAGAGCAGCTGATTTGTAATCAGCAGGTCGTGGG
>CAZUBV010000087.1:0-6200 GCA_964618875.1 uncultured Flavobacteriaceae bacterium | reverse complement strand
TGAGCTATTCATTAGTAGACTCCGCGCAATTAAACTCGCGATAAAAAAGAAAAGCCTAATTGTACTATTCTATCAACTATATGGGTATCTAAGCGCGGTAGTAAAAAGAAATCGCCTGGTTGATAACCAGTCGGCCCAGGCGATTTGTAGAATACGTTATAGAAAAATGCGCGCTAAGTTTAGTCTTCTAAAAGGTCTTCGATAGGAGTCCCAGTGGTTCCGTTTGGCATTCCAATACCTAATAAGACCGCAAGCGTTGGGGCAATATCAGGAATCTCTGTTCGCTCAGCTGTGCTACCATGCTCTATGCCTTTTCCGAAGAAAAGAAGGGGTACATGTGTATCATAAATCATTGCAGAACCATGAGTTGAACCTGTTTTTCCATATGAAATATAGCCAGGCGATTGCATAAAAATAAGGTCGCCCGATCGCTTAGGGTGGTAGCCGTTGTATATGATTCGATCGAAACCAGAAGTGCTGCCAAAATTTCGAAGTTGATCCGAAGTATACACTCGCTCAATATGATCTAAGTCGTATAAAAACTCAGCAATCTCTCTTCGAACTTGTGCCGCCGAGTAACCCTGTACAGCTAACGAATCAAGTACGTTCTTGTTTAGGTATATCTCGTTATAAGATAGCGATTCGATGAGATCCGCATTCCCAAATCGCGCGACGACTTTTTCCAATAATTGTTGAGATAGTTGTTTCGTATCCAGATATCCAGCCGGAATCTTTTGATCATTTAAAAAAGCAGGCACATGTATTGCTCCATGATCGGCAGTTAAAAACATCAAGTATTCGCCGGCACCCACCGTTTGATCAAGATACGTTAACAGACGACTGAGTTCAAGGTCGAGACGCATATAATTATCCTGGACCTCAACAGAGTTAACACCGTATTTATGCCCAACATAATCTGGTGACGAGTAGCTTATCGCTAAAAAATCAGGTATTTCGTCTGTTCCGAGACCTTCGGCTGCTAGCGCAGCAAGAGCAAAATCCGTTGTCAAACTGTTACCGTAGGCCGTTGCAGAAAGGCTGCTGTATTGTCCGTTATCCTTCCAAAGCTTAGCTATTTTATGTGGAAAACCACTGTGCTGCTCTCCTTTTGAAATACCCTCATACTGATTTTGATCACTACCGCTTTCGGAGTACGTTTCTAGTGGTTCAAGGGTTTCCCAGGTTTTTTTATACTGGTCTACGGAGCGAGCATTATTAAAATTAATTACCCACTGAGGAAGTTCCTCCATATAATATGTTGAACTGATCCAATTGCCAGTTGATCGACCCTCAAACCAATAGGCCGCATTTGCTGTGTGACCAACAGGTAAAATAGCTCCACGATCCTTAATTGCGATTCCTATTACTTTCGATTTGAACTGATAGTGAATACGGAGTTGGTCGGTAATTGTTGTTGTAAGTAATCGAGTCGGTGCCATACCTCCAGTCTGTTCAGTACCTAAGTCTGGAAATTTTTCGTCTGCAGCGCAATACACCGACTCTTTTAAGAACTTGTCGTACCAGTTATTTCCCAAAATACCATGAACCGATGGGGTTGTACCGGTATAAACCGATGCATGGCCAGGCCCTGTGACCGTTGGAACATAATTGAAATGGTGGTTTTTCGCATTAAAACCTTCGCTTACCATACGTTTAAATCCACCATCACTATATCGATCCCAAAATCGGGTGAGGTAATCGAATCGCATTTGATCAACGACAATCCCAACAACCAGTTTAGGCTTTTCAAAGGGGGCATCCTGTCCGATTACACCTTGAACAATACTAAGAAGACCGATCGTTACTAACCATTTTTTCATGCTAATACGTTTAGGCTTCAAATCTAATTCAACTAAATAAGTCAAAGGATAAATCAATGTTAAATGAAGTCAAAAAGCTTAATTTTGAACTATGAGTTATCTCGAAAATATCGGCAGATACGGCCTCATGATTTTAGAAATCTTCAGAAAGCCCACGAAATGGAGTGTAATGAGGAAGCTAATTTTCAAGGAGATTGATGAACTAATATTTAACTCACTGGGTATCATCATTTTCATATCCTTTTTTATCGGAGGCGTGGTGACTATTCAAACGGCACTGAATTTAACAAGCCCCTTTTTACCAAAAAGCTTGATTGGTTTTGCAACACGACAGTCGGTGATACTCGAGTTTGCACCTACGTTTACCTCGGTGATCATGGTTGGAAAGGTAGGTTCTTATATCACGTCTTCGATAGGTTCCATGCGCGTAACTGAGCAAATTGACGCACTCGAGGTAATGGGGGTGAATTCGTTAAACTACCTGATATTTCCGAAGCTAATCGCGATGCTCTTTTATCCGTTCGCAATCGCTATTTCGATGTATATGGGCATTTTTGGAGGTTGGTCAGCAGCAGTATTTGGCGGTTATGCCCCTACCGCTGACTTTATCGTGGGAATACAAGAAGAATTCGTACCCTTTCATGTAGTCTATGCTTTTATAAAAACTTTAGTATTTGCGATTGTTATAGCTACTATACCCGCCTATCACGGCTACTACCTCAAAGGAGGAGCTTTAGAGGTCGGTAAAGCAGCAACCACCTCGTTTATTTGGACAAGTGTAGTGATTATCATTTTAAACTACATCCTCACTCAACTATTATTAGGCTGATGATCGAAGTTAAAGGACTACACAAATCATTCAATGGCAAGCCCGTTTTAATTGATGTAAGTACCACGTTTGAACGAGGAAAAACGAATCTAATTATTGGTCAAAGCGGATCAGGAAAAACTGTTTTTCTCAAATCACTAATTGGGCTTTTCACCCCAGAATCAGGAGAGATTAGATACGATGGTATCTGCCTATTAGAACTCGAAAAAAACGAGCAACGAGAACTCCGAAAAGCAATGGGAATGGTATTTCAGGGTAGCGCTCTTTTTGACAGCATGAATGTGGCAGAGAACGTAGGTTTTCCGCTTGAAATGTTTACCAAACTTTCGAAGGCAGAAAAGAAGGATCGAATTGATTCGGTGCTAGAGCGCGTAAATCTGTTAGATGCGCACCATAAATACCCTTCCGAAATTTCAGGTGGGATGAAAAAACGTGTGGCTATAGCCAGAGCAATCGTTCTTAACCCGAAATATCTATTTTGCGACGAACCTAATTCGGGTCTCGACCCAAAAACTGCAATTCTAATCGATAATTTGATTCAAGAAATAACTAAGGAATATGATATCACTACACTGATCAATACACATGACATGAATTCGGTCATGGAGATTGGTGAAAAAATCGTGTTCCTAAAAGAAGGAAAATTAGCTTGGGAAGGAAGCAAAGAAGATATTTTCATTACTGAAAATAACGCCGTTGCAGAATTTGTGTACGCATCTGATTTATTCAAAAACGTGAGAAGGATCTACCGCCAAGATCACGGAATTTAGTTTTCTCGAACCACCAAAGTATCCAAAACCAATCGTGTTTTAAGCCAATTTTCGATCCTAGGACTTAAAGTAGCCTTTGAAGTTGAACTAAGCGATGGAATGTACTGAATTTCAAAAACAGGCAGTGTGTCTTGACTAGTAAAATCGGTTTGAATTCGAGCCGCATAACCAATTTTGGAAACCTCCGGAAAGGCTGCAACGAGCTCAGCGCTAATTTGATTGAAAGGAATACTTAGATTCATGGTTTTCTTCAATCGAATGATTTCAGATTCTAACAGTTGTATTTGACGATCCTTCGACGACAATTCACTCTTTTTATTCTCATATAATTCGAGTACGTACTGCATTGAATTCGGATCATCTTCTCGATCTGACGATTGGATAATTTCTAAGCGTGTATCTCTTAATCGTTCATAAGATTGCAATCGGACTTGCCAGGTACTAATCACCTCGTCTGGAACGCTTGCCGCTCCAAGCAGCATAACACTTATTGCAGAAGATTCTCCTTTATTAAATTCTATTGTCGCGAAATCTTTTCGATATACTCCTCCATTTTCAAAGGGATAGCTCTCTACTGTCTCTCTAAGGAACGACTGGGCGTCTCGCTTAAACAATGATTCTTGCAATACCCCATAAAAAGTATAGGTGGCGGGAATCATCACCAAAATACTAAGCACAGATGCGAATCGGGCTATCATTCTCCGTCTAGCCGAATTGGCATAACGCTCCATCGGAAATCTCAAGTACTTGATCACCAGAAACGTAGCCACCGCAATAAAAATGGTGTTAATCAAGAACAGATATAACGCCCCTAAAGCATAACTCCAATTACCAATCGCGAGACCGAAACCAACTGTGCAAAGCGGCGGCATAAGGGCTGTGGCAATTGCCACACCAAAAATTACACTTGCCATCGTACCCCTTCTCGCTCGAGCAACAACTAATGCTGTTCCTCCAAAAAATGCGATTAGCACATCTCTAATATCGGGCTTTACCCTAGCGAGCAGTTCAGAAGATTCATCTCGAAGTGGAAAAATCCAAAAAAACAAAAATGCGGTAAGTACCGAAAGACCTACCATAACCAGAAAGTTTTTTAAAGAGCGATTTAACAGATCAATATCATTAGTAGCCAACGAAAATCCGAGTCCTAAAATAGGACCCATGAGTGGAGATATTAACATCGCGCCGATAACTACTGCAGTAGAATTCGCGTTAAGGCCAATAGATGCGATAAAAATGGAGCAAATAAGAATCCAAGAGGTGTGTCCTTTAAAAGGAACATCTGCAATAATTGACTGCTTGGTAGCTTGCATATCGGTATCACTGCGAATATTCAATAATTCACCTAAGAAAGATTGAAGAATTTGCAATAGGCCTTTAGCGCTTTGCTTAAGTTCAGGTGTTGTTTCCATCAGATTTAGGAGCTAAAATTACACGAGCATTCGGTTGAAAAAGATACCGCTTTCCTGAAGGTATTTCTACACATTCAATTCGTTTACGACGAAGTAGCCCTCTTTTGAATAGTCGATCCTTACGAAACAAAAATAGTTCACCAATCAATACATCGGAGACAAACAATTCAGATGCTTGCCAAGAATCAAATTCAGAAAGCGCTTTATCCAAAGTAGGATCCGTACTACTGCTCGCTTTAGGACTTTTGAAATGTCTCGCCACCACACGCAATAATCGATCAGGAAATATTTCAGTGTGCAAAAAAGGAACCATCAAATTTCTGAAGCATTGCTTCCACTCCGCTCCATGTGGTTGAATTCGCCTACCATGTTCTACAAAGGCTACCAGATGAGCAATTTCATGGATTAAGGTGATTAGAAAACGATACGGGTTTGAAGAGGCATTAATGGTTATTTGATGCCCGCCACCGGGTAATAACCTATAGTCTCCATGCCTGGTTTTTCGCTCATTAACAATTTTGAGATGCACTCCATGAACCTTAATAAGCTCATAACAGGGCATTAGTGCAGCTTCAGGAAGATACGGAGCAAGTTTGTCGATCATTAAATTACTGTGCTTCTAAAGCACTGCCTATGGGGTACTATTACTCACTTGCAGCACTTTACCATTAAACAATCGATGACCTGTCAAAGCAAAATCAGCAATATACCCTCCCATTTGAGCCGCGGATACCGATGCTTCAAATCCAGGGAAAGCTTCAGCAAGCATTTCGGTATTTACAGCGCCAAGGGCTAAGGTGTTGAAACAAATTTCAGCAGCTTTAAACTCTTCTGCTAATAGTTCGAACAATGTGATTAATGCTCCTTTGCTAGAACTATAGGCCGAAAGGCCCGGAAACTTGGCACTACCTTGAATACCCCCCATTGAGCTAATCCCAACTACATGAGATCCCTTACCCAATTTAGGTAGCAAGCAACGCGTGAGATTAGCCACACCGAAAACATTAGCAGCATATATCGCTTGAAACTCCTCATTAGAGGTATCAGCAAAAGGCTTATTCAGAAATGCTCCTGCATTATGTATGATAGCGTCGACCCCCTCCCAGTCCTTAATTGCGCTAGCAACTAGATTACAATCACCACTTGCTAAGTCAAAAATCATCTTTCTGAGCGAAGGTACCTTTGTCGACTGCAATGGGCATTCAGTTCTAGACAACGCAAGAACGCTATGTCCGTCGATAAGTAATTTTCGAACGATTTCTAAACCAATTCCCCGACTAGCCCCAGTAACTACAATATGTGCCATTTTCTAAAATTTAATTTTAATATACAAAAAAGCATCCCCGAAGGAATGCTTTACTGTCATTCA
>CAZUBV010000086.1:0-6248 GCA_964618875.1 uncultured Flavobacteriaceae bacterium | reverse complement strand
CGGTAGTGAATCCGGCCATGAGTGTCTTCTTTGCGTTTACAGCTGCTCGAAATGAGATGTCTGCAGGATTCAAAGTAAATTTATCGAGATAAGCTCTTGGATTCGATTCGCTCTCAATATGCACATGCATATCGATAAAGCCTGGCATCACAAATTGATTTTTAAGATCGATCACCTCACCATCTGCTGCTTCAGTATATCCATCAAGAACCTCAACGATAAAGCGGTCGTCTACAACGAGTGTTTTTTCTTTTGACCATTTTTCAGTTACCGGATCAAAAACACTACCACAGTGCAAGTATTGTTTTTGAGCATTAGCCATCATTACAGGGAGCGCTAAGAAAGCGAGAAGAAGTTTTTTCATGTCTACAATTAGGTTAGACGATGAATTTAGCCCAAATTTCTCAATTTTCGCTCCCAAGCCCAGGCAGAAAACAGTGCTTCTTCAAGGCTACGCTTTGCCTTCCATCCAAGAACTGTATTAGCTTTAGTAGTATCAGCAAACGCCTGAATCACATCTCCTTCTCTACGAGCAGCAATGCGATACGGAAGCGATTGCCCTGATACCCGCTCAAAGGTTTGAACCACTTCTAAAACCGAACTTCCGGTTCCGGTACCGAGATTGAACACCTCAAAAGAGGCCTCCTCTTTCCCGTTAACTAGCCTATCAAGAGCAGCAACATGCGCCTCTGCTAAGTCAACCACGTGAATATAATCACGAATACAGGTGCCATCTGGGGTCGGATAATCATTGCCAAATACAGCAAGTTCTTTTCGAAGACCAGCTGCCGTCTGCGTAATAAAAGGCACCAAATTTTGAGGAACTCCCAGAGGTAACTCTCCAATACGTGCAGAACTATGCGCTCCGATAGGGTTAAAATAACGAAGTGCAATGGCACTGAGCCCCTTACTTACCCGAACGGTGTCGGATAAAATCTCTTCACCTATTTGTTTGGTGTTACCATAAGGCGATTCCGCCGTTTTAATAGGCGCACGCTCAGTAATAGGCATCTGATCGGCCTGACCGTAAACGGTACAAGAAGAACTAAAAATAAGATGTGCCTTTGGACGATTTACCAGTTCTTGTAGTAAATAAATAAAACTTGACAGGTTGTTTTCGTAATACAGAAGCGGATTCTCAACACTCTCTCCTACCGCCTTAGAGGCTGCAAAATGAATCACGCCTACGATCTCTGGTTCCTGCTGAAAAAGAGCGACTACAGATTCTTTGTTACGCAAATCAAGTTGGTAAAATGTAGGCCTCGTTCCGCAGATCGCTTCAATTCCATCTAAAACCTCGAGGCTCGTGTTAGAAAGATTATCTACGATAACTACTTCGTATCCTGCCTCATTGAGAGCCACTACGGTATGAGATCCAATATACCCCAGCCCTCCTGTTACTAAAATTTTCATGCGCGCTCGTTTAAGAATGAAGCTATCGTTGAGCTAATAAACGCTATTTGTTCTACTGTGAGTTCCGTGTGCATAGGCAGCGATAGAACTTCTTCGGATATTCTATTTGTTACAGCAAAATCATCCTCCTTATAACGCTCGTCAGCATAAGCTTTTTGTTTGTGCAGCGGAATCGGGTAATAGATACCATGCGGAATACCTTTTTCTGCAAGGTGAGCGGCCAGGGCGTCTCGATGCCCGCCTTCAATGCGCAAGGTATATTGGTGAAAAACATGACAACTGCAGCTCTCACATATTCCCTCGCAACTCGTTACGGTCTCTGGAAGGCGAACAAACCGAACATCTGATAGCAACCCATTATACGCACGAGCAGCGTCGCGACGCTTGTTATTATACGTGTCTAAATGCGGAAGTTTCGCACTCAAAACCGCTGCCTGAAGACTATCTAATCTAGAATTGACACCAACCACATCGTGGTGATATCTTTTATACATACCGTGATTTACAATACCTCGTAAGGTATGTGCTAAGGCATCGTCGTTTGTGAACAGTGCTCCGCCGTCTCCGTAAGCTCCCAAATTCTTTGAGGGAAAAAAGGATGTAGCACCTACATGACCTATCGTTCCTGCCATAGGTCGTGCGCCACTAGCAGCGTGATAGGCCGCGCCTATAGCCTGGGCATTATCTTCAATAACCCAAAGGTTATGCTCGGCAGCGATTTCCATAAGGGCATCCATATTTGCGCATTGTCCGAATAAATGAACCGGTACAATGGCCTTTGTCTTAGGAGTGATTGCCCGTCTTACTGCCTCGATATCGATGGTAAAATCGTCCTCATTAACATCAACCAGAACTGGTGTGAGTCCCAGAAGAGCAATTACCTCAACGGTAGCTGCAAAAGTAAAATCGGCTGTTATCACCTCGTCGCCTGGCTTAAGTCCTAAGCCCATCATTGCTATTTGAAGGGCGTCGGTGCCGTTAGCACAAGGGATTACGTGTTTTACACCCAAATAGGTCTCTAATTCTTTTTGAAACTGGGCTACGGCAGGTCCGTTAATAAAACTAGCTTCATCCAAGATATGAGCAAATCGCTGCGATATCTGTTCTTTCAGGGGCTCAAGTTGACCTTGCAGGTCAACCATTTGAATTTTTTTCAAGGGCGGAATTAAGTATTTGGTATAAAGGTAGTAATTCGGCCAAAAAGCGAAAGGTTGTACCTTCGCTAAAATCTCTTAACTCACTATGCTGATTTACCAGCTACTTATTGGTTTAGTCTCTTTTTTTGCCCCGATCGCTGGACTTTTCAACGCTAAATTTAAACAGCAACTTTCCGGTCAAAAAAAGAGTTTTACACTCATTAACCTCGATACTCATCGACCTGTAGTCTGGATGCATGTGGCTTCACTCGGAGAGTACGAACAAGGACTACCGGTACTTGAAAAGCTAAAATCTGAGCGGCCTGATTATCAAATCGCATTGAGCTTTTTTTCTCCTTCCGGATATGAAAACGTCAAGGGCAAGGCCCCGGTTGACGCCTTGTTCTACCTTCCCTTTGACACCAAGGCAAACGCGAAAAAACTAGTTGACTTACTAAAGCCCACTTTGGCGCTATTTGTTAAGTATGAGATTTGGCCCAACTATCTTCAAGAACTCGAGCGACAACGTATATCTACCGTTTTGATGGTAGCCCGATTTTATCCAGATCAGTGGTTTTTCCGCTACGCCTTTGGAAAACAGCAACTTCATCGATTTACAAAAATTCTATGCCTAAATGACACCTCTGCGATCCTTGCAAAAAGTGTTGTCTCGCCAGCAATGGTTTTCAACACAGGAGATACCCGATTTGACAGAGTAACAGCTATCGCTAAAAGCGACATCCAACTAGAATGGGCTGAGGAATTTATTGCGGGACGTAAATGTGTGATTCTAGGGAGTTCGTGGGAAGAAGAACATGGGTTACTTGCTACTGTGTTGCGCGAGTTTCACGACCCGACCATCTGTTTTATTGTGGTTCCTCACAAGGTTGATCCTAAATCCATCGGTACCTATCGCTCCCAATTTGCTGAACCCGTGGCGCTTTATTCAGAACATGCATTTCAATCAGCTCATAGAATTTTACTAGTAGATCGTATTGGAATGCTCAGCAGTCTTTACCGGCATGCCGATTTGGCTCTTGTGGGCGGTGGTTTTAAAACCGGATTACACAATATTCTTGAACCTGCTATTTACAGTATTCCTGTACTGATTGGACCCATTTACCATAAATTTCCTGAGGCTAGTGCGCTCGTAGAAAAAGGGGGTGTTATTGTCATCACAAACAGTGATGATCTTGAACTTTATCTACAAACACTAGCAAGACAGCCCCGAGTTCTCGAAGAATTAGGGATTCAAAATAGACTAGGTATAGAAGAATCTAGTGGAGCCACAGCTCGTATTTACGATCAAATAAAGACGTTTCTGTAGTAGCTAGAAATAAAAAAAGCCGAAGAAGTATCTTCGGCTTTTTTGGTGCGGATGAAGGGAGTCGAACCCCCACGCCTCGCGGCACTAGATCCTAAGTCTAGCATGTCTACCAATTCCATCACATCCGCAATTGGTCTTCCCAATAAAGAGGGGCAAATATATCCTATTTTTTTATAATTCTAAAAATTCTTGAATTTTCTTATTCGTAATTTCGGTGAAGCAAAATTTAGTTACGCATGAACCTTAGTCCATACATCAACAAGAATCGCGAACGATTTACTAATGAACTCGTTGAACTGCTCAAAATTCCGTCTGTAAGTGCTGACCCTGCTTACCAAGCTTCTGTACTCGAGGCGGCTCAGTTCACTTGCGAAAAACTAAAAGAGGCAGGCTGCGAGATAGCAGAAGTTATAGCAACCGATGGGTACCCGGTAGTTTATGGCGAAAAATTAATCGATCCTAATCTACCCACCGTATTAGTATATGGTCATTACGATGTGCAACCGCCAGATCCGATTGAGCTTTGGGAGTCAGGGCCATTTGAACCCGTAATAAAAACTTCTGAGTTACACCCTGAAGGCGCGATTTATGCGCGAGGCGCCTGCGATGACAAAGGACAATTTTTCATGCATGTTAAGGCCTTTGAAGCCATGATGGCAGAAAACCAGCTTCCTTGCAATATCAAATTCATGATTGAAGGCGAAGAAGAGATAGGTAGTGATAGTCTTGGAGCATTTCTTGACGCTAACAAAGAAAGACTTTCAAGCGATATTATCTTGATTTCCGATACCGGAATGATCAGTCGAGACATTCCCTCTATTCAAACTGGACTCCGCGGACTAAGCTATGTAGAGGTTGAAGTCACCGGGCCGAACCGTGATTTACACTCTGGAGTGTATGGTGGCGCAGTGGTAAACCCAATAAACGCGCTGAGTAAAATGATTGCCTCTCTTCACGATGAAAAAGGCCGGATTACAGTGACCGGATTCTACGACAAGGTGATTGAACTCTCTGCAAGCGAACGCGCTGCCATGGCTGCTGTTCCGTTTGATCAAAACGACTATAATAAACATCTCGATGTAGAAGACGTAAGTGGAGAGCAAGGATACCGCACAACCGAGCGCGCGTCGATTCGACCCACTTTAGATGTTAACGGGATTTGGGGCGGATACACCGGAGAAGGGGCAAAAACGGTACTGCCCTCGAAGGCCTACGCTAAAATATCCATGCGACTTGTACCCGACCAAGATTATAACGAAATCACACGATTATTTACGGAGCATTTTTTGGCTATAGCCCCAAAAGGAGTGCGCGTTAAGGTAACACCACATCACGGAGGCGCACCTTATGTCACCCCAATTGATAGCATTGGATACCTAGCGGCAGAAAAAGCACTAGAAACCACCTTTGGCGTGAAGCCAGTTCCGCAAAGAGGCGGAGGAAGCATTCCGATTGTTGCCTTATTCGAGTCGGTATTAGGGGTAAAGTCTGTGCTTATGGGATTCGGACTGGATAGCGATGCCATCCACTCTCCAAATGAACATTTTGGATTATTCAACTACTACAAAGGAATCGAAACCATTCCGCACTTCTTCAAAGCCTTTACGGAGCTTATGAGCGGGGCGAAAAAATAAGCGGCCTAGAAGGAGCTGCATCGCTCTCTATAGGAGCGACTTGAAGTTGCAATAAATAAGGTCCGGGGGCTAAGTGCTCTGGAATAGCAGCTAGTTCGGTGATTGTTGCTTGGTTTCTAGGGGTTTCCGTATCTACTTGCCAATAGGCCTTGTGAGCCGCTACCGCCCCGCCGTCTTTTTCTTTATCAATCGACGGAGTATCTAGTACCAAATGCTCGATGCCCTCGATCGCCAACAGTTCTGCTGTTTCGGCAAGTAGATAGGGCCAATTCGAGTGATCGTAGTTATTCGGATACTCCTTACCCGTATGTAGCTTTATGATCAGTGCTTTAACACCTTTAAAATCACAGGTCAATAGGCCTTGGACGCTGAGTACTAAATCTTCTCCTCGATACTCAAGCTCAGGTACTATAAGCTTTGCTGCCATCAAAAACGGCAGTGACAACGAACTAATAGGTAAGGGGGTTTCACTAATATGACCTAGGGTTTCTGTATGGGTGCCATGCGCATGCGGATAGAAAGAAATCTGCTCAAAATTCACCGCTGCTCCGTGAGCAACGGATAGCAGTTTTTGATCCCACTTAAAAGGAGCAAATATTGCTGTGCCTGCATACCATGCGGACACTCCTGCTTTAGAAACCGATCTGGAAAGGTCAATTGGATGATCGGTAGCGTAGGTAACGCCTTCAACAATTAGTGTGGTCATTTTCTAGCCGGATTGATTTCAATCATAAATAA
>CAZUBV010000085.1:0-6256 GCA_964618875.1 uncultured Flavobacteriaceae bacterium | reverse complement strand
GGGTAGAAGAAGGCGATGGAAATACGGCTGCTACCATGGGTATAAAAGCCGCCCGTAAGGCCTTAGAGCACGCCGGCATGGAAGCCTCGAGCATAGATCACATTGTTTTTGCCACCATTAGCCCTGACTATTATTTCCCCGGTTGTGGTGTACAAGTGCAAGAGGCGCTCGATATACACACAGCCGGAGCTACCGATGTTAGAAATGCCTGCTCGGGCTTTATCTATGCCATGAGTGTAGCAACAGCATTCGTTCAAAGTGGCATGCACGAGAATGTCCTTGTAGTCGCCTCAGAGCTGCAAAGCCCATTCTTGGATAAAACGACACGAGGCCGAGGCGTGAGTGTCATTTTTGGTGATGGGGCAGGAGCAGCCGTGGTCTCAAGAAGTTCTGAAGGAACACGGGGCATCATGAGTTGCCATACACACAGTCAAGGGAAGTACAAAGAAGAACTTACCATGAAGGGGTTCGGAACCCAGCATTGGCTTGATGAATATGAAAGGGAAGGTTTACAACCTGAAATTCACTTTCCACAGATGAATGGAAACTTTGTCTTTAAAAACGCTGTGGTCCGTTTTGGAGAAGTGATTGGTGAGGCATTGGAAAAGAACCAAATGACTCCGGATCAGATCGATTGTCTTATTCCGCATCAGGCGAATTTGCGCATTGCACAGTTCATTCAAAAGCGCATGAAGCTGCGTGACGACCAAGTCTTTAACAATATCCAGAAGTATGGAAATACAACAGGCGCATCAATCGCTATTGCTATGAGTGAAGCGGTGCATACAGGGGTAGTGAAACGCGGCGATGTGCTCTGCCTTGCTGCTTTCGGTGCTGGCTTTACTTGGGGGTCAATTTTGCTCGAGTACTAGTGCAAAAAATTTTAGCTCATAAAAAAGGCGGCCACGGGCCGCCTTTTTTGTTTCGTACAACTAATAAACCGGATTAACGAACGATCCTATCAACCGTGCGACTCAACGCGAAAACACCATAGCCACCACTGACGTTGCTGTAAATGACAACCGGCTCAGAGAAGGGGTTTCCTTGTGCTGTTTGGTAGCTGGATAGACTGCGGTAATAGTTGAATCCTTCGTTCGATAAGGTTTTAATACTGATACGGTATTCATAGTCTTCTCCGAGCGGTGCGCCGAGAAAAGCAGTCGAAGCGAAGCTAAGCTGAAGGTCGGCGTCGATGCCGTTTTCAGAGACTAAGATGGCGCTACTACTGGCAAGCTGGATGGTACGTTGGTCATCTGAATAAAGATCAACTTTTGTCCACGATGTGTCGCCGATGAAATTGAAGTCGGTCAGACGCACTTCGCAGCTAAAAATGTAGTGCTGATCCACTCCAGGAATGTCTTGAAGGTTCAGAATAATTTCGTCTGCCTCAAACGTGAAGATTTGAGCGGCACCCTTGTTCAAGACTGCTTCTGAGATGATGGCGGCTGGAGGGAATTGGTCTGAAGCAGTAAGGTCATCAAACTCAGGATGGAGCACCTCAAACTTGTACGTGCCCGACGCTGAGCCTAGTGTGTCGTTCAAGTTTAATGCGTAATAGTCCATCGTGTCCTGCGTATTCCATGAATATTGCAGCACGTTATCCTTGTATAAGTTTACGGTTGCACCGGAAAGAAGAGCTGCGACATTCGAGTCCAAAAGACCGCGCGTCTGGCTAATGATACCGTACAAGGTAGAGTCTGTATTGTCCGCTAGGAGTGTACCTACCATTGTTGGGGTGTGTGGAGGTAAATCTATGTCGCGTACCACTCCTTCGGTGAGGTTGTCACAAGAAGAAATACTTGCGGCGAAAAGGGCAATGAATAAGAACTTTTTCATGGCTTAAAATTTAATGCGGTAAGCGATCGATGGAATGATAGGGAAGAGGCCGTACTCGCGAAGTTGCGGGTTGCCATTTCTGTCCTGTGTCGTTTCCATAAAGAACGGGTTGAGGTTGTTGTAGGCGTTGTAGGCGCTGATGGTCCACCACCGTTCGTAGTTTTTGTGTTCCTTTCTGAAACTCAAGCTCACGTCCAATCGGTGGTATGGGCTATAGCGGTACGAATTGCGATCTGTAGCACGCTCTACAGTAAGCTGACGGTAATTCCACCAAGAAAATTCCTCCGGTAATCCAGTGATATAGCTGAATTCAGGTAAGGTAACTGCGCGTCCTGTGCCGTAGACCCAGGCTGCGGAGAAGTTGATGTTCTCGGAGATTTCATGGTTGACTACCACGGATACATCGTGTCTGCGGTCGTAGGTGAAGAAATAGCGCTGGCCGCCGTTAATCTCGTCAAACTGGCGGTAGCTCCAGCTGAGCGTGTAGCCGATCCAACCGTTCGTCTTTCCTGCCTTCTTCTGGGCGAAGAATTCCATTCCGTAGCTCGTTCCTTGGCCTTGGGTGACTTTGTCTTCCCACGACTCGTCATCGACGCTGAACAGGAAGGAGGCGCCTTCACGGTAGGAAACCAGGTTTTGCATGTCCTTATAGTATCCTTCGATGCTGAATTCGTAGGGTCCTACGTTTTTAGCAAGACCTGCGGCGTATTGCTGCGAGGTCTGTGGTTTGAGATTGGCTGTGGATGGGACCCAGAGATCGGTAGGCAAGCCTAGTCCTTCGTTGGTTAACAAGTTGACTGTCTGCATCATGTCCGCGTAGGAAGCCTTCAGAGCAATATCTCCTGGAAGGCTGTAGTTCATGCCGATTCGTGGTTGCAAACGTGTATATGTAGTGTTTTCTACAAAAAGAGTATTCAGGTGCAGCCCGTACCCAATTTTAAAGTTTTCATTCAGGTTCCATTCGTCCTCTACGTAAGCAAAGGCCTCGTCTGAAAAAATTTCATCTCCACCTATGGTCGTGTCGAGGTTAAATCCGGACTGTTGGAATTCAAAATTGGTCGCCCCAGGGGAGAATTCATGATTCGTCCAGCCTGCGCCATAACGAATGTAGTGTTGAGGGTTGGGTACAAAGTCAAAATCAATGCGAGCGCCATAGTCTTCGATGCCAGAAAAGTAGAGGCCAGCGAAGCGTGATTCTTCTGTTCCAGCGGTGTCGGGGTAGTTTGGAAGGTAGCGTTCTTCTTGAGAAATACGAGTATTGAAATTATAGACGGAGCGTGTTGCGGTTACGTTGGAAAAGAGCTTTGGTGACCACTGGTGGTTCCAACGTGCTGCTGTGATCGAGTTTCTCCAGTCCAAACCGAAGCCGAATTCAGCCTGGTAGTCCTCAAATTCGTCACGGCCTTTGGTTCCAAAATCATCCTTGCCTTGAAAGTGTGAAAGGTAAACGCGGTCTTTATCGCTGATCTTCCAATTCACCTTCCCGTTCATGTCATAGAAATAGTAGGTAGGATTGATCGTTGTTTCAGGGTTTTGACTGTTGGCTGCATTGATAAACGGACGAGCGAGAACATCCAGATAGGTGCGCCGACCACTCACCATAAAGGACGCCTTATCTTTAACGAGCGGCCCTTCTAGTGTCATCTTCGAAGCAATGATGGATGCAGTAGCATCTCCGTGAAACTCGTTCATATTGCCTTCTTTCATCTTGATTTCCAGCACAGAGGATAATCGTCCACCGTAGCGCGCAGGGAAACCTCCCTTAGTTAAGCTGACATTTGAAATGGCATCAGCATTAAATACAGAGAAAAAACCAAATAGGTGATTCACATTGTATAGGGGCACACCATCGAGCAAGATGAGATTTTGATCTGGGGAGCCACCGCGAACGTACAGTCCTGAAGTTCCTTCGCCACCACTTTGCACTCCGGGTAGCAGTTGAAGGGTTTTCATAATGTCCACTTCGCCTAAGATGGCCGGCAAGGATTTGAGCTGCTTGATCGGCACCTCCATTTTAGACATTTGAATTTGCTCTTGGATTTGGCTAGATTCTGCAGCGGTTACAGTGACTTCATTAAGTACATTTTCCGCTGGTTTTAGCTTGAAATTTATACTGACATTTTTCGTCAAATCAATTTCGAAATTTTGGTTTTCGTAACCTAAATAGGTGAGCTGAATAATGTGCTCACCTTGCGGTAAAGTAAAGGAGTAAAACCCAAAGGAATTTGTGGAAGTACCAACTTTAAGTTCTGGTGACCAGATGTTTACACCGATCAGGTCTTCTCCGGTCTCAAAGTCGGTGATATAGCCGCTTAGAGTGCGGTTTTGCGCCCATATTGAGCTTGATATGAGCAGGAGTACCGCTGCTATTCTGATTTTCATATGTGGTTTATTGTTGGCACTCTAGTAGGGAAAATCGTGCCATATTTTTTTTAAGGCAAGTATCCCCAATGCTTTGATGTCAATGGCTTTTTAGATATGCGGTCTTTCCAAAGCCCTGGTCGTGCGACCACTCTAAATTGCAGTGGAGGAATTTCTCCAGAATAGAAATCCCATGGCAGCCAACTTACACCTAGCTCTAGCTCAGTGATTTTACAGGGATTTCGGCCTCCTTTACTTAGTTCTTGGCGGTTAATGTAATGTGTTGAACCTAAATGGAACCCTAGCTTAGGTCCGTTGAACTTTCGATAATAGGGACGAGGGAACCGGTAGAACCGGCTTTTAACAGAACTCGGTTCGATATATCCATCTTGACCTAAAATCGTATAGTGTAAAGGTAAGAGGAGTCCCATTTTATAAGAAGATTCCCTCAACTTTATCACGTTTCTTCCTTGGCTAGTTTTAATAGATCGGATACTATAGTTCTGTTTTGTAAATCCTAAAAATCCACTGAGAGACTGCCCAAAGGGCCATGCTTCGACCACATCGGGGCTGAAACTAGAAGAACTTAATGTGTAAACACCCGGAACACGTATCCGATTGAATAGAAGCCCGAGTGTAAAATGAATATCTCGATTAACCATGGTCTCAAATGGGTGGTAAGAAGTCGCAGCTATCGTTTCGTCATGGAAACCAAAGCCAAAAAGATCAGGTACCGATGTTTCAACAAGGTCGATGCTTACCTCTTCTAGTTTAGTTTTTATAATCTCCCGGTTTCTGATAGGTAGATTAACCGTCCAAAACAGTTGTCCCGCTGGTCGAATATGTGGAATCCAAGAATATCCAAAAGCGTCCCAATAAAAGTGACCTGGGGTTAAAAATCCATCGGCTTGAAGTGTTGTGCTCCAGCCGTTATTGCTCCAATATTGAGTTTTTGTAGCTAATGTGAATGGGTATTCAAGGAGCGAAGGAGAAAATGCGAAGGGTGTGATATCAAATTGCCACTTGCCATTTAAGGCTGCTCTTCCATAAGAGGTCATAGAGGCTCCTCCAGAAAAGTCTTGACGGTGATTAATTTCTTGAGCGCTCGCTTGAATGAAGCAGAGAGTGAGTAAGAAAAGTAGCTTGGTTTTCATGTGGTTTAGATATTTAGTATCCTAAGTTGATCAAAAGGCTTGAGTTGACCAAATCCTAATTCTTCGGGGGTCATCGTGGTGAATTGGCTCTGTGGGATGCAACCTATGAGTTCTGAAGAAGGGACTTCAAATCCCAATGCTGCAGCCAGTTCTTGGACTCGAGAGAATACCTCACAAACTCCTGCCTCATGTGGCTTGGTAAGGTTGCAGCTGACTTGAACGAGATCGAAATCTGGCAAATACCAACCGATAGCTTTCACTCCTGGCATGCCGCCGTCGCGCTCTCGGATTTTTCCAGCTATTTTCTTTGCTGCCTTGAGGCGTTCCTCGATATCGCCGCCAATTAGATTAACATTATATGCAACCATCAACGGGCGCACACTCATGGCAGTAGCACCGTGAAGGGCTTCGGCCGAGGTGTAGGTCTGCGGACCAAAGTCCGGGAGGTCGCCGCTAGTAAATCTCTCTTCAAGGCCTTCATACGCTCCTTGGCGCACTGCAGCGAGGTTTTTTCTCTGTGGGCTGCTTGCTAGGTGCTCGTAGCCGTAAATAGCCACATTGTGTTTGGCACTTATTTCCTCAGCGAACGTGCGCACGCGCTCGAGTAATTCTTCTGCATGTTTTTCATCGTCAAGTAAAACGAAGGGACAAACGTCCACAGCGCCCATTCGCGGATGCACGCCTTGGTGCTGGCGCATATCAATCTCGCTTAAAGCAATAGCAAAGAGCGCTTCGGTAGCTTTTAAGACTTGGTTTACTGGGCCGAGGTAGGTGAATACCGTACGGTTGGCACTTTTACCAGCGTCGACAAAATGCAGCGTTACGCCATCCGTAGCTTCGATCGCAGCAGCAATGCGTTCAAGGATTGCTGGATCGGCAGTACTCACGTTGGGTATGCATTCTAT
>CAZUBV010000084.1:0-6310 GCA_964618875.1 uncultured Flavobacteriaceae bacterium | reverse complement strand
CATCACGCCTCAACGTCAGTTGTGCGAGTCCCTTTGTTGTTTCGGCGATTTCTGCAATACTTATTTCCGCATTTTCTGTGCTTACTCCATCGCTAGTAGGTCAATTAATTGATCAGGCCATAACCCAGAAAAATGCCGAATTATTACTGAGATTGATTATCGCAATGAGCCTAGTTCTTTTAGGCGAGGTGGTATTCCAGCTGTTGTTCACTTATACTGCCAATCTTCTAGGTGAGTCGGTAATTCAAGACTTAAGAACTCATTTATTTTCAAAAATGATTCGATTTAAGATGAAGTATTACGATACCTCATCGGTCGGAATATTAGTGACTAGAGCGGTTTCAGACATGCAAAAAATTGGTGAGATTTTTAGCCAAGGCTTTTTCATGATTGTCGCCGATGTTCTCAAAATGATCGTCGTTGCTGGAGTCATGCTTGCACTTAACTGGAAACTAGCGTTGCTTGTATTCGCTATTTTACCGATAATATTGTACGCGACGCGATGGTTCCAAAAATCAATGAAAGTTGCTTTTGTCGAGGTCCGTGGGCAAATAGCTTCGCTAAATTCTTTTGTACAAGAGCGTCTTGCGGGTATCCGAATTGTTCAATTATTTCATCGAGAACAAGAAGAATCGGAACATTTTAGAGCTATAAATTTAAAACACCAAAATGCCTGGCTTAAAACTGTTTGGTATAATTCCATCTTTTTCGCAGTTGCTGAATTACTCGCTTCGATAACAGTAGGCTTAATAGTGTGGTATGGTGGTGTGCAGAACGTAGGCGGTATTACTCCAGAGGGATACGGAGATATCTTCACGTTTATTCTACTTTCTTCATTACTGTTTCGCCCGCTTCGACACATTGCTGATAAGTTTAACGTATTACAAATGGGAATGGTGGCTGCCTCTCGAGTGTTTGCAATCCTTGACGATACAAAGCAACTAGAAATTGAAGGGACGGCTCAATTGGATAAAATAATCGGAAAGGTTCGTTTTCGGTCGGTTTACTTCGCCTATGCTCCTGATAAACCTGTACTCAAAGGTGTTGATTTTCAAATTAATCCTGGTGAGTGTATTGCCGTGGTGGGCGCTACTGGTGCGGGTAAATCGACCTTAATAAATTTGTTAAATCGATTCTACGAAATCGAAAAAGGTGCAATAGAAATTGATGATATTGATATAAGAACGATGACCTTGCGTAGCCTTCGCACGCATATTTCGGTGGTCTTGCAAGATGTTTTTCTTTTTGCCAGCACTATTGAAAAGAATATTTCACTAGGTGATCCTGCTGTTTCACTCGAGGGAATAATTGCGGCTGCAAAGGCGATAGGAGTTCATGAGTTTATTGACTCATTACCTGGAGGATATCAATTTGAAATTAACGAGAGAGGAAGCACGCTATCGAGTGGACAGCGCCAACTTATAGCTTTTTTAAGAGCCTATATGGCGAATCCAAGTATTCTTGTTTTAGATGAAGCGACTTCTTCTATAGATACCTATGCCGAGCAGTTAATTCAGAAAGCAACGGATCGGATTACAGCGGGAAGAACGTCGATTATCATAGCTCATAGATTAGCTACCGTTCAAAAGGCTGATCAGATTCTAGTTATGGATAAAGGGGTCATTATAGAACGAGGAACCCATACTGAATTACTTGCCAATGAAGGGCCTTATTTTCAACTCTATCAAGCGCAATTTGCCTCGTTAACTAGCTAAATCGCGCCTTATTTTTGCTGCAAGCATTTGATCGCTTTCGAAATTGATAAAACTTCGATTTCGGACATAAGCAATCTCTCCTCGTTCTTCACTAACCACAAGACAGAGGGCATCTGTATTTTCTGTTATCCCTAAAGCGGCTTTGTGACGAAGTCCGTAGTGACTTGGGATGTCATTTGAATTACTAACCGGTAGAATAACTCGAGTAGCGGTAATTCGGTTGCCTTGGATTATTACAGCACCATCATGTAAGGGACTGTTTTTGTAAAAAATACTTTCTAAAATAGGGGCGTTGATCTCAATATTCATCCGATCTCCTGAGGCTTTTAGAAATTCTAGGCTACTGTTGCGTTCAACTACAATGAGCGCACCCAGTTTTTGTCGACTAAGATTGCGACAAGCTAGTATGAGTGCTTCAATATTGATTTCAGGTTCTTTTGCGCTATTGTGTTGAAATCTGAAAAAACGACTCATGGTTTTGGTTGAAAATTTTCCAGAACCTAACACTAATAAGAACTTGCGGATTTCTTGTTGAAAAACGACCACTAGTACGATAAAACCAACTTGCATAAATCCGCCAACAAGGCTGCTGATCATTTTCATTTCGAGCAATTTGGTGACATTCCAAAATGTCCAGACAATAACTAGACCAAAGAAAATATTTATGGCGACTGTTCCTTTTACAATTCTATAGATGTTATACAAAAGCAGAGCCACCAGTAAAATGTCTAGTGCATCTGTTATTTTGAAGTCTATAAATTCGAAGGGATTCACGCTCAGGACAAGTATTTATTAAATGTACAAATTTTGAAATAGGGTAATGCATTGCATAGCCTCTTTGACATCGTGCACGCGAAGAATAGAAGCTCCGTTCTGTAAAGCAATCATATGTAATGCCGTAGTGCCGTTAATTGCATCTTTCGCATCAACTTCAAGCGTTTTGTAAATCATAGATTTTCTGCTAATTCCTACAAGAATAGGCACTTCTAGTAGCTTAAATTCAGCTAATTCTCTAAGAAGTGTAAAGTTCTGTTCACTATTCTTGGCAAAGCCAAATCCAGGATCGATAATCACATCGCTTATGTGTTTTTTCGTACAAGTTTCTATGAGTTTTGCGAAGTATTGACGTAGCTCAACGATAAGATCATCGTACTGGCATAACGACTTCATGGTTTGTGGCGTTCCCTTCATATGCATGGCGATATAGGGAACTCGGTGCTTCGCAACGCAATCTAGAATTTCAGGCTCAATTTGTGAACCACTAATATCATTAATCATTGCCGCTCCAGCAAACAGACTCTCATTGGCAATCTTTGCTCTGAAAGTATCGATAGAGAGCGGTGTTTCTGGAAAGTTCTTTGACAGGAGTTCAACTACCGGAATTACACGATGTAGTTCTTCTTCTTCACTGATATGAGTAGCGTCAAGTCGTGACGAATATCCGCCAAGATCCAGTACAAAGGCCCCCTCGTTTATGTGTTTTTCTGCGAGTTCGAGTACGTGACGATCAGATTTCAAAGCGCCTCCATCGTAGAACGAGTCAGGAGTAAGGTTGAGGATTCCCATGACCTTTGGGGTGCTTAAATCAATGAGCGTATTTTTCAAAAGAATTGTCATGCGATACCTTTATATTTGAACGACTTAATTTCTGGAGCACTAAGTTACGGTAACCTTAAAAGATTTAATAGTAATGAAAGATACGGCAGCTGCATATGATTTGATTATCTCCCAATGTTTGAGTCTTTTTGAGAAGAAATCAATCGACTACGGGACAGCTTGGCGGATCCTTCGATTACCTTCTCTTACCGATCAGATTTTCATTAAAGCCCAACGTATTCGTAGTTTACAGACGCTTTCTGAACAAAAAGTAGCAGAGGGTGAAGTGTCTGAATTTATTGGTATTATCAATTACTGCATAATGGCGCTAATTCAGATTGAACTTGGCGTCTCCGAAACCCCAGATTTAAGTGCAGACAAAGCCATTGCTCTTTACAAGGAAAAAGCGGAAGATTGTAAAAATCTCATGCTCAATAAAAACCATGACTACGGTGAAGCCTGGCGAGAGATGCGAGTAAGTTCGCTTACCGATTTAATCCTTCAGAAATTATTACGCGTAAAGCAGATCGAAGATCGTAAAGGTCAGACATTGGTGAGTGAAGGGGTAGAAGCCAACTATCAAGACATGCTTAATTACGCCGTTTTTGCATTAATTCATCTCGGTCAATCATGAAGATACTTGTTAGCATAATGCGCGTCTTTGTGGGCGTTTTGTTTATTGTCTCAGGACTTATTAAACTTAACGATCCACTGGGTTTTTCATTTAAACTTGAAGAGTACTTCTCGGCAGCAGTATTCAACCTGCCGTTTTTGATTGATTTTTCATTGGCCTTGGCGCTGTTTTTGGTTGTTTTTGAAGTACTTCTCGGGGTAGCCTTGCTTCTGGGCTTATGGCGCCGACTAGTGGTCTTTAATTTACTGGTGCTTATTACCTTTTTTACTTTTCTGACGTTTTATTCCGCCTATTTCAACAAAGTTACTGATTGTGGATGCTTCGGAGATGCGATTAAACTTACCCCGTGGGAGTCGTTTACAAAAGATGTCATACTGCTAGGAGCTATTCTTATTCTGTATTGGGGGTATAAACATATTGGTTTTTGGACTCCAAAGCCTTGGGCAAATCGAATCATTGCATTTTCTTTTGTATCGTCATGTTTTATGGGTTATTGGGTAGTAAATCATTTGCCTTTCATTGATTTTAGACCCTATAAAGTAGGTGTTTCGATTGAGGAGCAGATGCGGATACCGGATGATGCCCCACAAGAAACCTATACGTATACTTGGACATTCGAAAAGCAAGGTGAATTAATCGAGGTGGTAACTGATGGGGCGTTTCCCGAAGTTACTGAAGGAGATTTTACCGGAACGGTGCGCACTGAACTGGTACAAGCGGCTTATGAGCCTCCTATACACGATTTTACACTGATGCTTGATGGTGTAGATAGGGTAGCTGATTTATTAGCTGCCAAGCGAGCTATCCTAGTTACTTCTTATGATTTCGAATCGGCATCGTTAAACGATTTCGATCGAATGGTTGCCTTTGTCCAAGAAAAGAGGCAGGAGGGCTATGAGATTTATGGTCTAACCGCCGCTTCGACAGCGAGTGTCGCCAATTTTTATAATGAGTTCGGTACCATCATTCCTTGGCACCAATGCGATCAAACTACCGTTAAAACCATTGTGCGATCAAACCCTGGAATACTGTGGATTGAGAATGGAGTAATTGTAGATAAGAAGCATGTAAACGATATTTTTTAATACCTATCAAAATCAATCAAATGAGAACACCAATTGTAGCTGGAAACTGGAAAATGAATAAGAATCAAGAAGAAACCCTGAGCTTGATTTCTGAATTAAAAACGGGGAGCATTCCCTCGAGTGTTGAGGTGATTATCGCACCTTCTTTTGTAGTGCTTTCAACTGCCGTGAGTGAGGTAGCCAATTCGGGTATTGTGGTAGCCGCACAGAATGTAAACGCTGCTAAAAGTGGTGCTTTTACGGGAGAAACTTCATTAGATATGCTCACTTCGGTTGGAGTGAATACAGTAATTCTCGGCCATTCTGAGCGCCGCGATCTTTACGGAGAGAGTAATCAGATTATAAATGACAAGGTCATTCAGGCCGTGGCTGCGGGTTTTAAAGTTATATTTTGTTTCGGAGAGCAATTAGCGGAACGTAAGGCAAACACCCATTTTGATGTGGTCTCTGCCCAACTTACTGAAGGGTTAAAGGGACTCTCTGAGGCTGATTTTGCACAAATTATACTTGCCTATGAGCCGGTATGGGCTATAGGTACGGGCGAGACTGCTTCTGGTGAACAAGCACAAGAAATGCATGCACATATCCGCCAGTTTTTAAGTGATGAGGTATCTGAAACTGTAGCAAAGAATACTAGAATTCTTTACGGTGGTAGCGTTAAGCCTTCTAATGCTGCGGAATTGTTTGCTAAGCCAGATATTGATGGGGGTCTTATAGGTGGTGCCTCACTTGTGGCAGCCGACTTTTTAGCAATCGTTGCTGCTGCAGTTTAAGTGATGGCTACAGATCCTGTCTATTATCAGGTTAGTTTCGATATCAGCCCTTTAGATCCTGTACGAGACACCCTTATTGCGGAGCTCTCTGAACTGCCATTCGATACGTTTTTAGAGACAGAAACGGGGTTGCAAGCTTTCGTTGAATCAACTTTATTTGATGCCAATTCGCTTGAAGCTTCCGTTCACTTTCCTTTTGCTCATTCTCTTGCGCAGAAGCTCGATTGGTCGATAACGGAAGTGGTTCAGGAGAACTGGAATGCAAAGTGGGAATCAGATTTTAAACCCATTGTGGTAGGTGACCGGGTTTCGGTTATTGCTCCGTTTCATGAACCGATTTCAGCTACCTATGAGCTTGTAATCGCACCTAAGATGAGTTTCGGAACCGGTCATCATCAAACTACTTATCAGATGCTTGATTATATCTCGCAAGCTGATTTTAGTGATAAGCGAGTATTAGATATGGGTTGTGGCACCTCGATTTTGAGTATTCTGGCTGCTAAAATG
>CAZUBV010000083.1:0-6460 GCA_964618875.1 uncultured Flavobacteriaceae bacterium | reverse complement strand
CGAAAAACCTACACTATAGAACGTATTGTGCCTGCTATAAAAAGTGTCTCAATTTCAGTGAAAGGAGAGCCCTTTATCTTTCTTATTGAAAAATCGGCATTACCTGAAAATCTGAGATACAGCATGTCACCAATCGAAGCTGTACAAATTGACGACCAAACCCCAGTATCGCAAGTACTTATTAGTTGGTAATGTCTAAACAACTCATTACTCAATCAATAGGTTCGTATTTGAACCTTATATCGTATTTAGTTCCTAACTACACTGCGAAAAAAACCCTAGATATTTTCGCGAAAGTACGGAAGGGCAAACTACAATCGAATGTAAAAATTGAATTATTAGAACGCGGAAAATCTGAACAAATCACTTGTTCAGGACACCAGATTCAAACCTATCATTGGCCAGGTGAAGGCAAAAAAATTCTATTACTACACGGATGGGAGAGCAACACCAATCGATGGAGAAATCTAATCCCAAAATTAGAATCAGAAAATTACGATATTTACGCAATAGACGCCCCTGCTCACGGATACTCTAGCGGCACACACCACTACCTCACAAACTATGCGGAAGCCGCTGCAACGATAATCCGCATGCATCAAATCGAAGTAGTAATTGGACATTCAATGGGTGGCATGGCTATGTTATATGCTATTAGCCACTTCTCACTGGGGCCTATATCACATTTGATCAGTCTGGGTGCACCAACCGATTTTTCATTGATTGTAGCCGGGTATCAGAAGACATTAGGTTTTAATACACGTGTACTCGGATTACTCGATCAATTAATCCAAAAAGAGATTGGGACGGGTATTGAAGACTTCTCTACCGCTAAATTTTCATATCCGCCACTAGGAAAATTTTTGATTATGCACGATCGATTTGATGGAACCATTCCGGCAACCCAAGCGCAAAAATTACACAAACATATCGCTAGTGAGTTGTATATTACCGAAGGATTTGGGCATTCCATGCATCAAAAAGAAGTTTGTGAAAAAATTGTACAGTTTTTAAAACAGTAACCCATGAATTTATCTCCGTTTCATCTCGCTATCCCAGTAAATAATCTAGAAGTAAATAGAATTTTCTACACAGAGGTTTTAGAACTCACCGAAGGAAGAAGCAGCGATCACTGGGTAGATTATGACTTCTTTGGTCACCAACTCGTAATTCACCTCGACCCCGATCATAGTGGACCTGTAACAGCTAATCACGTAGACGGAAAATCTGTTCCAGTACCGCATTTTGGTATTGTACTCCCATGGGAGCAGTTCGACACATTCGCAGAACGAATTGCAGAGAAAGGTATTGAATTCATAATTGAACCCTACCTAAGATTTGCTGGTGAAGTTGGAGAGCAAAAAACAATGTTCTTTAAAGACCCTTCGGGCAATGCCCTCGAATTCAAAAGCTTTAAAGACTTGGGCCAATTATTCGCTAAATAATTTAGTCAGCGGTATTCCATTTTCGGGCAAGCAGCGTGTTTTTAAGTAACATAGCAATGGTCATAGGACCAACACCACCAGGCACTGGAGTAATAAAGGACGTTTTGGGAGCAACCGATTTAAAATCAACATCACCGGTGATATAATATCCCTTTGGATTACTACTATCTTCTACTCGAGTAATGCCTACATCAATAATTACAACCCCTTCTTTTACCATATCCGCAGTCACAAATCCAGGTACTCCTAACGCAGAAACGATAATATCTGCAGAGCGAGTAAGTTCTTTCAGATTTTTAGTTCGACTATGCGCAACGGTTACTGTTGCATTGGCAAAAGCTCCTTTTTGAGAAAGTAAAATACTGATTGGCCTGCCAACGATATGCGATCTACCAATAACTACAACATGTTTTCCTTGAGTGTCAATACTATACCGCTCAATAAGCTGCATAATTCCATATGGAGTTGCCGGAATAAAAGTCTCTAATTCAAGTGCCATTCTACCAAAGTTCGATGGATGAAAACCGTCGACATCCTTCTTTGGATCAATAGCAAGCAGCACCTTTTCTTCATTAATATGCTTGGGGAGTGGAAGCTGAACAATATAGCCATCTAACGTTTCATCCCGGTTTAATTCAGCGATTTTATCGAGCAGTTCGGCCTCGGTAGTCGTTTCTGGGAGGCGGATGAGTGTAGAATCAAAACCTACCTTTTCACAAGATTTAACCTTGCTACCTACATAAGTGAGACTCGCACCATCATTTCCAACCAGCACTGCCGCTAAATGAGGAGCCCTAAGTCCAGCAGATTTTATTTGTAGAACTTCATCAGCAATTTCTTGCTTTATTTGGTTTGCTGTGGCCTTGCCGTCAATTAAAATCATTTATAGTTTCGGATTAAATTGTTGCATCATTCGCATAAGATTTTTACCCTTACCGCCCTGCATCATTTTCATCATCTTACTCATCTGTTCGAACTGCTTAATCAGTTGATTCACTTCTTGAATGCTGCGACCACTTCCTTTGGCAATTCGATTCTTACGACTGGTATTTAATAACTTGGGCTGAGCACGTTCTTTGGGGGTCATGGAATAAATAATCGCTTCGACATGCTTAAAAGCGTCATCGTCAACATTCACTTGATTGGTAATTTTAGACATCCCAGGTATCATACCCATGAGATCTTTCATATTACCCATTTTCTTGATCTGTTGTATCTGACCTAAGAAGTCATCGAAGCCAAAACTATCCTTTGCGATTTTTTTCTGAATCTTCCGGGCCTCTTCAAGATCGAATTGTTCTTGAGCGCGTTCAACAAGCGAAACCACATCACCCATTCCCAAGATTCGATCTGCCATTCGATCGGGATGGAATACATCTATAGCCTCCATCTTCTCTCCAGTACCAATAAACTTTATGGGCTTATCAACTACAGATCTTATTGAGAGTGCTGCCCCACCACGGGTATCACCATCGAGTTTGGTAAGCACAACACCGTCAAAATTTAAGCGATCATTGAAGGTTTTAGCGGTATTTACTGCATCTTGACCGGTCATTGAATCGACCACAAATAAGGTCTCAGAAGGCTTAATCGCCTGATGAATAGCAGCAATTTCATTCATCATTTCCTCGTCAACAGCAAGTCGACCAGCGGTATCGATGATCACAACATTCCGCCCCGTTTGTTTGGCGTATGCAATACCCGCTGTGGCAATAGCCACGGGATCCGTATTTCCACGATCAGAATACACGGGTATACCGATCTGCTCTCCAACCACATGAAGTTGATCAATCGCGGCAGGGCGATATACATCGCAAGCAACTAGTAGTGGAAGTTTAGACTTCTTATTTTTAAGAAAAAGTGCAAGCTTACCTGAAAAGGTAGTTTTACCCGATCCTTGCAATCCTGACATTAAAATAACACTAGGGCTACCAGTAAGACTGATATCCTTAGCTTCTGAACCCATAAGTTCAGCAAGTTCATCGCGAACAAGCTTCACCATTAATTGACCGGGCTGCAACGATTTAAGAACTTCTTGACCGATAGCCTTATCTCGTACGTTTTGTGTAAAACTCTTAGCAATTTTGAAGTTAACATCGGCATCCAATAATGCGCGACGTATTTCTTTCATCGACTCTGCGATGTTAATCTCGTTAATCTTCCCTTTACCTTTTAGTTTGTGTAGGGCACCGTCGATTTTTTCACTGAGATTCTGAAACATAAGCTAAGATCGTTGCTTTTAAGAAGCACAAAAGTAATAAGATTATGCCCTTTTTAAGGCATTTTCTACAGAAGACATCACAATAACATGCGGAAAAGTAATTGCAGCTAAAAAGTAGACCAACAGCGGTAATGGGGTTTTATTTTCGAAGTATACCAGACTAAATACGGCAGCTAAACCAATTACAGAAAGCACCCAGAATACCGCGGACTGGCGCATGTAAGTGGTCACTGATCGGAAAGAAGTTGAACCGAATAATAGATAAAATTGATCGCTGAGTGAAGGGATAGCATGCCAGAAGGCAAAATAAAGAGCAAAGGCTAGTGCTAGATTCACTTGGTAAAACAAAGCGGAAAGTACAATCAATAACAGCACCTCAACTAGCAACAAGCGAATTTTTGAGTAATTAGTGCTGACAAATACTACAAACCAAGAAGCAGAAGTACTAGCGCTAAAAAGCAAAAAATCAGCTTTCGAAAAAAAAACGTTTGAGATCTCTGCGATTGCCGTGGCACTTTCAATTGGGTGTGTATAAAATAAGAGCCCAAAAACCGATCCACCATAAAGGGTATACAACACATAACGCACCATAATCGTACCGGATATCACCTTTGACAAATGTTGTTGACCAAAGTGAAATGCGCTTATCAATACAAAGAAAGATAGCGCCAAAGCTCTATTGAAACTAAAAACGACAAGTACTCCTAGTATAACCGATAGGTAAGAAAGTAAGGCGCTTTTTTTTGATAGTCCCTGCGCTCCTTTCAGTTTTGAAATGATTTGAAGATCATTTGCACCGTGTAACAAACCAACCGAACTGATGAGAACTAGCGCAATGATCCACTCAGTTGGACCTGAAAAAAAAGAGGCTAATAAAACAATAAAAAATGTAGCTAAGAGCTTGAATAAAAACGACTTTTTGAGAATATCTAATCTAAACAAAGGAAAAAGCATTAGAGTTGTTAAAAATTTTTATTTAAAATTAACATATTGTGTTTAGTTTTTGATACATTTGATTCAACAAAACTAAACTATAGTACTTATGAAAAGTTTATTGCTTAACCTTCCGTTAGTGGCTGATGTGTCAAAGATAGCTACTGACGATTACGTGGGCTTTACATTCTTTGTTGGATGTATGGCTATGATGGCAGCCTCTGCCTTCTTCTTTTTATCGATGAATAGTTTCGATTCTAAGTGGAGAACCTCTATTCTTGTTTCGGGGTTAATCACTTTCATCGCTGCTGTTCACTATTGGTACATGCGGGATTACTGGGCAGCTCATGCTGATTCACCAACTTTCTTCCGTTATGTAGATTGGGTTCTTACCGTGCCGCTTATGTGTGTCGAGTTCTTCTTGATCCTGAAAGCTGCTGGAGCTAAGAAATCACTCATGTGGAGATTGATCGTGCTTTCCGTAATTATGCTTGTAACCGGATACTTCGGAGAAGCTGTTTACAGAGATCAGGCTGCATTCTGGGGTCTTATTTCGGGTATCGCGTATTTCGTTATCGTTTACGATATCTGGTTTGGTCAGGCTAAGAAATTGGCTGAACAAGCTGGTGGTGCAGTTCTAAAGGCGCACAAAACCCTTGCTTGGTTTGTTCTAGTAGGATGGGCAATCTATCCTATTGGTTACATGGCTGGTACGCCCGGATGGTATGAAGGTATCTTTGGCGGTTTAGCTATGGATGTCATCTACAACATCGGTGATGCAGTAAACAAAATTGGATTTGGATTAGTTGTTTATGGTGCTGCAGTAGCTGCCAAAGAAGGAAACTAATCAAATTTTCAATCCCAATATTTTAATTAAAAAGGGCCCTATAACGGGGCCCTTTTTTATTCCGAACTACATTCGCTCAGGAACCGTAATACCTAATAGACTCATACTGTGAGCGATTACTTCTGACACCTTCTTACACAGTAGTATTCTAAAATTTCGAACGGCTGCGTCCTCTTCTGCAAGAATACTTACCTGCTGATAAAACGAATTAAACCACTTTACTAAATCGTAGGTATAATTAGCAATAAGTGCTGGAGAATACTGCTGAGCAGCAAGAGCTACGACTGATGGATACGATTGCAGCTGAAGAATTAACTCTCTTTCTTTCTCGTGTAATTCAATAGAAG
The DNA here is from genome assembly GCA_964618875.1 of uncultured Flavobacteriaceae bacterium. Lineage (GTDB taxonomy): Bacteria > Bacteroidota > Bacteroidia > Flavobacteriales > Flavobacteriaceae > UBA3478. Next base: position 667 of record CAZUBV010000083.1, on the reverse strand, counting down.
ATACTTCTGCTGTATAACCTTCCGCTTGTGCTCTTCTCAAAATAGATCGGATTCGAGCGTAGGTATACTGAATAAATGGACCTGTATTTCCCTGAAAATCAACTGAGGCTTCCGGATCAAATAAAATACGCTTCTTTGGGTCTACCTTTAAAATGAAATATTTTAGCGCTCCTAATCCAATCTGACGATACAACTGCTGCTTTTCGTCTTCGGAGAACCCGTCTAATTTTCCGAGTTCAGCTGAAATAGTGCCAGCCGTTTGTGTCATCTCCTCTATTAGATCATCGGCATCAACGACTTTACCCTCTCTACTTTTCATTTTTCCGGAAGGTAAATCTACCATGCCGTAAGAGAGGTGAAACAAGCGATCCGCCCACTGATACCCCAACTTTTTAAGCAATAGAAAAAGCACTTTGAAATGGTAATCCTGCTCGTTACCGACAGTGTAAACCATTCCATCTACCTTTTGGTGGTCTTTGACACGTTGTACCGCCGTACCCAAATCTTGAGTCATATAAACAGCTGTTCCATCACTACGAAGGACCAATTTTTGATCCAGTCCCTCATCACTTAAATCAGCCCAAACACTTCCATCTTCTTTTTGGTAAAAGACTCCCTTTTTAAGACCCTCATCGATTATATCGCGGCCAAGAAGATAGGTTAGACT
>CAZUBV010000082.1:0-6571 GCA_964618875.1 uncultured Flavobacteriaceae bacterium | reverse complement strand
ACACCTTAATAAGCGACCCTAGGGTGAGTACTTACTTTTCAGCTGGACTTGAGGTAAAAAATGAGACTGCTCTACTCGACGAGAACGGCGAAGCATTAATACCAGATCGACTTATTTTCATCGAAAATACATGTGTAATAATCGATTACAAAACCGGGCAAAAAAAATCGGAACATCGCAAACAGCTCGACCGCTATCAACAGGCTATCGAAAGTCTGTATAAGTCTGAACGGCCCTTAGTTTTCGAAAAAATCATTGTTTATCTTAGAACCGAAACTGAGCGTGTAGAGCTCGATATCTATTGATTGTAAAAGAAGCACTATGTACACTGAATCATTTAAACAGCAAATCACAGGCACCCTCAGCGAACTTGAAAATCAAGGTCTTTTTAAAAAAGAACGTGTTATTGCCTCACCCCAGGGGGCAGAAATCACCCTTGCTAGCGGTCAAAAAGTACTCAACTTTTGTGCAAATAATTACCTTGGTTTGTCATCGCATCCAGAAGTGATACAAGCTGCAAAAGATACCCTAGACAGCCATGGTTTCGGAATGTCTTCGGTTCGTTTTATATGCGGAACCCAAGACATTCACAAAAAACTAGAAGCAGAGATTGCCGCTTTTTACCATACAGAAGACACCATTTTGTATGCTGCAGCCTTTGATGCAAACGGAGGTCTTTTTGAACCCCTCTTAGATGCCGAAGATGCTATTGTCTCGGACAGCCTCAACCACGCCTCCATCATTGACGGTATTCGGCTGTGTAAAGCCAAGCGTTATCGTTACCAAAACAACGATATGGCTGATCTCGAAGCCCAACTTAAAGCAGCAAAAGCAGACGGGGCTCGAAATATCATGATTATGACCGACGGGGTGTTTTCAATGGATGGCCTGGTTGCTCCACTCGATGAGTTATGCGACTTAGCTGATTCCTATGGAGCGCTCGTAGCAATCGACGAATGTCATTCTGCAGGCTTTATCGGTAAAACAGGACTTGGAACTCCCGAAGAAAAAAACGTGTTAGGTCGTGTTGATATCATTACGGGAACTCTCGGAAAAGCACTCGGAGGTGCCATGGGCGGATATACAACAGGAAAAAAAGAAGTTATCGAACTATTACGCCAACGTTCAAGGCCTTACCTGTTTTCTAATTCATTGGCTCCTGCTATCGTCGGAGCATCGATTAAAGTGTTCGAATTACTGCGTAAAGACACCAGTCTTAGAGATCGCTTAGCTGAGAATACTGCTTACTTCAAGGAAGGCATTAAGCAGGCAGGTTTTGATTACATCGACGGCGAATCGGCTATCGTTCCCATTATGCTTTACGACGCACAAAAAGCCCAAGAAATGGCCGCTCTGCTGCTAGAAGAGGGTATTTATGTGATCGGATTTTTCTTTCCAGTAGTTCCTAAAGGAAAAGCCAGAATTCGCGTACAACTCTCTGCAGCACATACTACCCAGCAACTCGACAAGGCGATTGCCGCCTTTACCAAAGTAGGCCGAAATCTCGGTGTTATATCCTAATCTTATGAATGCAAGGGCGCTTCGACTATTCTTCACGTTTGCACTTTGTCTTATCGCACAACTTTCGATGGGTCAAGAAATTAATAAACGCCGGTGGAGTGTAACCGTCGGAGCTTTAGGAGTTAACCCCTACGCCGCAGGACGAGCGGGTCAATTCTCGGCATTCAGACCTCCTTTGAGTGAAGAAGGTTCAGAGTCGGGATCCATTCTAAGTGGAGCATTTCTTAGTAAGCTCTACGACCCATCTTCGATCAATATTAATGCTGGGGTTCCGCTATTTGCAGAAATTTCGTACCAACTCGACCAGAAAGAGCGAAACATTTTTGGTGTACGTGCTGGCTGGTCAAGTCTTCAATCATACGGCAGTCAAGAAATTGATCCAGTAAATTTCAATTCATTAGAAGGACGTTTGGAAACTAACTGGCTGAAAAAATCATTCGGTTCGCTTTACTCTCTATTAGGACTCGGCTTTGCTAGTTTAGAAGAAGAGAGTTCCTCGCAACTGCTTTTTGGTGCTGGGATTAATCTAAAATTCAGTCCTGTGTGGAGTCTTCGAGTTGCTTCAGACTACCATGTTGCACTAAATCAAGCGTTCTTCGATTATTTCGCGCATAGCATCGGTGTTTCATATAAACTTAAAGGATCCGACCGAGATAAGGATGGAGTTTGGGATGCCTACGATTCTTGCCCTGACACACCAGGAAAACGAGAATTCTTAGGATGTCCAGACAGCGATAATGATGGAACCGAAGATCGTTTTGACCGATGCCCAACTCTTCCTGGGCCAGTTGCCCTAGGAGGATGCCCTGATAGCGACAAAGACGGTATATCCGACCCTTTCGATCAGTGTCCTGACACCTATGGAGATCCTGATTTTGGTGGATGCCCTGACCGAGATGGCGATACAATCATTGATAGTCTTGACAATTGTCCCGACCAGTTCGGTCCTAAAAGAACCGGCGGATGTCCTATTACCGATCGGGATGGCGATACGGTTGCCGATAATGAAGATCAGTGTCCGGATACTGCGGGTTCAGTAGCTAATAACGGATGTCCCGACTCTGAGCTACCCGAAGAAATAGATATCAACGAATTAGCGAAATCATTAGGGTTCGCACGAGGGGGGTTCACCTTTATTACAGCATCAAGAGAAGTGCTCGGTAAAATTATTCAGTTCATGCACGATCATCCGTTACAAAAATACGATCTAGTAGGATTTACAGATTCGGTCGGCCCAGACGATGTAAACTTGGAACTTTCTAAAAACCGAGCAAAACGATTGCATGACTATCTGATCTCGCGAGGTATTGACCCTGATAGACTATCATTCGAAGGTCGTGGCGAATTACCCGAGGATCCATCACTTATAGGTGTTGAACCGCACCCGCATCGTAGAGTCGAGATCAGAATTCGGGAATAGATGGGGCAAGCGGAAGGATTTATTTCAACCATTATTCAAAAGCTCGCCCTGGAACAAGACCTGCAAAAACTTTGTTTTGTCTTTCCAAATCAGCGAAGTGTCCAAACTGCGTATAAGCTATTTGCCAAATTAAACGGTGGGGGTACTTGGGCGCCCAAATGCGTAGTCATTGAAGATTTAATGTCAACTATTGCTGAACTGAATTATATCGATTCTGACGTTCAACTTCTGCGATTATATCAAATCTATCAGCAAAAAAGCAATAAAAAAGAGCCCTTTCATCGGTTTTCAGCAATGGGCAGTAGCTTACTTGCAGACTTTAATGAATTTGATCAAGGACTCGTTGATACCGAAAAACTATTCTCAGCACTCAAAGGTATCGCTGAACTCGATGCTCGTTTTGCAGATGAAAAACGAAGTGATCTTATCGAGGGTCATCTAAAACGTATGGAAGTAATTGCAGCAGTGTATCCAGAATTTACTGCGGCACTATTAGCTGAAAAACAAGGATATACCGGTTTAGTATACCGTAAGGCAGCTGAAAAAGTTTCCAATTTTGCTAGGAACATTAAGCTCCCGCACGTCTTCATTGGATTTAACGCCTTTTCTGCAGCGGAACAAAAGGTAGTTGAAACACTCCTTAACACAGAAAAGCGAGGATCGATTTTTTGGGATTTAGACTGGGACCTCGTACAAAACGACGCGCACGAAGCAGGCCACTTTATTCGTCAGTATCGAACACAGTGGGGATTTCTCGAAAAGCAATCAATTCCATCTGTTCTTAAGGAAAACGACCATCTACTTCGGGCAAAAAGGCCGATTACGATACTTGATTGCCAGGGTGTACTGGCACAATGCCATGCAATGGCAAGTATTCTAAATGAACTCGAGAGTTACGATAATACCGCGGTAGTCCTTGCAGATGAAACATTGCTACCGGCAGTTATTGCTCATTTACCTGACCATCCCGATAAGGGACCTATAAATATCACCATGGGTGAGGCTCTGGGTTATACTACCAGCGCTTCATTATTGAAACAATTCATCCAGCTCAGAAAAATTGCAGCAGTAAAAAATGGTTTTGTGCCCAGAAGACTAGTACTCCCTTTTATTAGTCATCCATTACTAGGTCTAACACTTCCAAAAAGCATAAGCGGCAGTAAGCGCGCCCAGATTGCCTACAACGAACTCGGAATGATCGAAGGGTTTTCAATCATACCCATGGCGAATTCTGATTTTACTAAATCTCTCTTTGAATTTTTAGATCTGCTACCAAAAGACGAATCAGCAGCGCTGAAAGATGCGGTACTTAGAGCTCGCGAACTGCAGCAGAATTATTTGTTTGAAGACCTAAGTATAGAAAGCTTTGAAGAGCTGATATTCGCACAAATTCGTTTGGGGAGATTTACCTATAAAGGAGATCCGGATAAGGGTCTCCAAATTATGGGTATTCTCGAGACACGAAATCAGACGTTCAAAAACGTTATTGTGCTTTCAATGAATGAGGGAATTATTCCGAAAGGAAAAAGTGACACCTCCATTGTTCCCCACCAGATGAAAAGGGCCTTTGGGCTTCCGACATACAAAGAAAAAGACGCCATTTATACGTACTATTTTTACCGTCTGATTCAAAAAGCTTCGTCGGTATATCTGACCTTCAACAGTCAGCCTGGTGCTTTTGACACAAAAGAGAAAAGTCGATTTATCTATCAGCTTGAAACACATCCAATATTGAGAAAATCTATAATATATCAATCGGTATATTTTGATCAATCTTTCGAAGATGTAACCGAGGACAAAATCAAAAAAGATCAAGCGTTCCTCGACACACTGCTCGATTTCGCTCAAAAGGGATTTTCGCCCAGTAGTTTGAGTCAATCAATCGTTCGCCCTCTTGACTTTTATAAGCGATACCTTCTGGGTGTTCCCGAAAAAGAGGATGTGAGTGAAATGATGTCTCCACGCATTTTTGGAAATATCATTCATAAAACACTAGAAATCCTTTACGCACCCCACAAGTCCCTAACCGCAACACTAATCGATAGCATTCAAACAAAACTCCCCGAAGCGCTCGATCTGTCCTATCAAAAAGAAGCTCCTGAAGCCGACCGAACACAAGGTCGCGGATATCTAAGCGACAAGGTTATTGGCGAATATGTAGCTAAAACGTTACTGTTTGACAAGAAACTGTGTGAAGCCAACGAAAAAATTGATCTACTCGTACTAGAAAAAGCAATGACTACTGAGTTTTCTTTTCCTGAACTAAGCGAGAGGCCAATTGTGCTTAAAGGCTTTATAGATAGAGTCGATCAAATAGGTTCCCAAATTCGCATCGTAGATTATAAAACAGGAACAGTGAACTCGAGCGATCTCAGCATTACAGATCTAGAGGAACTCTTTAGTAACCCTAAAAAAACGAAGCCCCTACAATTAATGTGCTACGCCCTATTACTCTATAACCAACCCGAGTACCAAAGCTATTTTAGCAGTAGTTCCTTAGAGGCCGGAGTGTATAGCACAAAAAGTCAATCGTACTTCGAATTCAAGATAAGCAAGACTAAAGCAGTCATTAATGCAGAACTTATAAGAGACTTTGAACTCGAATTACGCAAGTACATAACTGGCTTGTTTGAAGGCGATTATTTTTCGCTTGAAGCCACTCAATAGTGGCCTTTAGACACTGCCATCTGGAGTTTGTGGCGGATTTTGTCGAGACCAAGGTTTCCGATCGAGCCTAAATGCGTGTGCTGGGCACTGCGATCAGGAACATACGTGCCATTGGCAATAGATTCTGCCATCTGTTTATAGGCGTCTCTGAAAGGTAAACCGGAACTTACCATTGCGTTTAAGGTATCTACACTCCATACATACGCATATTTGTCTTGGTTCAATAAATTTGCTGTTGGTTGAATAGTTTCAATCGTAGGTGCAAAAATCGACAGAAGTGTCTCGATTTCTAAGAAACTATCGATCAGTAGGGGCTTAGTCAATTGCAAGTCTCTGTGATACCCGGTCGGAAGGTTAGCAACCAGTGTAGCGATCTGAACCGGCACCCCAGAAAGTGCATTTCCCTTGGCGCGAATGAGTTCAAAAACATCTGGATTTTTCTTGTGAGGCATAATACTACTCCCTGTAGTAATCTGATCTGAAAACTTCAGAAAACCATAATCCTGCCCCATATACAAACAGATATCTCCGGCTAGCTTAGCTAATGTTGCGCCGAGTTGGGCAATTGCGCCAGTGGCTATTCGCTCTATGCGACCTCTGAGCATTTGCGCTGAAATTGCGTTCACTTTCAAGGTGGCAAAACCCATTAGTTCCGTAGTCAGTTCGCGATCAATATCAAAATTCGATCCGTATCCAGCGGCAGACCCTAAGGGATTTTGGTCAGCCACAACTGCTGCTGCTTTCAAGGCTATGATGTCATCGCAAAGGGTTTCGCTATAAGCAGAAAGCCACAGTCCGAATGAAGACGGCATAGCAACTTGCAGGTGGGTATATCCCGGCATGAGCACTTCTTTGTATTGATCCGCGAGGGTCAAAAGTAGCTCAGCAAAATTAGCTGTACGATCTATAAGCAGGTTGAGTTGATCTGTTGTGTAGAGTTGAATAGCCGTGAGCACTTGATCG